>JAFEDV010000480.1 GCA_018241475.1 Pseudomonadota bacterium
GCTGATCCACCCCTACCTCGACGTCGACCTCCAGTATTTCGATCTCGGTATCGAACACCGCGACGCCACCGACGACCAGGTCACCATCGACGCCGCCAACGCGATCAAGAAGGTCGGCGTCGGCGTGAAGTGCGCCACCATCACGCCGGACGAAGCGCGCGTGAAGGAATTCAACCTGAAGAAGATGTGGAAGTCGCCCAACGGCACGATCCGCAACATCCTGGGCGGCGTGATTTTCCGCGAACCGATCATCTGCAAAAACGTGCCGCGTCTAGTGCCGGGCTGGACGCAGCCGATCGTGGTCGGCCGTCACGCCTTCGGCGATCAATATCGCGCCACCGATTTCAAATTCCCGGGCAAAGGCAAGCTCACCATCAAGTTCGTCGGTGAAGACGGCCAAACCATTGAACACGATGTGTTCGACGCGCCGGGCTCGGGCGTCGCGATGGCCATGTATAATCTGGATGACTCGATCCGCGAGTTCGCGCGTTCGTCGCTGAATTACGGGCTGATGAAGAACTATCCGGTCTATCTCTCGACCAAGAACACCATCCTCAAAGCCTATGACGGGCGCTTCAAGGACATCTTCCAGGAGGTCTTCGACGCCGAGTTCAAGGCCGAGTTCGACAAGCGCAAACTCACGTACGAGCATCGCCTGATCGACGACATGGTCGCCTCGGCGCTGAAATGGTCCGGCGGCTATGTCTGGGCGTGCAAGAATTATGACGGCGACGTGCAGTCCGACACCGTCGCGCAAGGTTTCGGCTCGCTCGGCCTGATGACTTCCGTGCTGCTCACCCCCGACGGCAGGACCATGGAATCCGAAGCGGCGCACGGCACGGTCACGCGCCACTATCGTCAGTACCAGAAGGGCGAACCGACTTCGACCAACTCGGTCGCTTCGATCTTCGCCTGGACGCGCGGGCTCGCCCATCGCGGCAAGCTCGACGCCAACCAGAAGCTGATCGACTTCGCGCACTTGATGGAAAAAGTCACCGTCGGCACGGTCGAAGCCGGCCAGATGACCAAGGATTTGGCGCTGCTCGTCGGCGACGAACAGAGATGGCTCACCACCGAAGGCTTTCTCGACGCCATCGCCGCCAATCTCGACCGGGCGATGGCTAAGGCGTAACGCGCATGCGCCACTCGACGCTCACCGGCAGTTGGAGCGGCGCATATCGCTACCCCAATGGCGGGCACGAGACTGTGTTCAACACGCAGATCGAGGAAGCCGGCGGCGCGTTTGTCGGCGCCACACAAGAGCCGAACGAGTTTCTCGACGCCGCCGACACTGTCCTTTACGGGGAGATCGAGGGTCACCGCGACGGTTGTTCCGTCAGCTTCACCAAGTTCTACAATCACGGTCACGTGCGTCATTCGATCCGCTACGAGGGCGTCGCCGATCCAAACCTCAGCCGCATCGAAGGCCGCTGGATCGTCAGTCCGGAATGGTCGGGAACCTACTTCATGGCGCGCGACGAAGATGGCGACGCGGTTGCAGCCGAGGAGAGCGCTGAAGCGATGATTGTGGAGCGCCGATGACAATCCGCGACCTGCAAGCCGGCGACCGCGCGCAGTGGGATAAGCTTTGGCAGGGCTACCTTGCTTTCTACCAATCCGATCTTGCGCCCGAGATCAGCGGCGTGACGTTCGCGCGCTTTCTCGATCCGACCGAGCCCATGTTCGCCCTGGTCGCTGTCGACGAAGCCAGCGGGGAGCTTCTCGGTTTCGCCCATTGCGTGCTGCACCGCGGCACCTGGTCGATCGGCGACTTTTGCTATCTCGAAGATCTCTTCGTGACGTCAGATGCGCGCGGCCGCGGCTTCGGACGCGCTCTGATCGAAGCGGTTTATGCCCGCGCCGACGAGCTTGGCTGCGAACGCGTCTATTGGCTCACCCACGAAACCAACACCAGCGCGCGCAAGCTCTACGACCAAGTCGCCGAGCACCGCGGTTTCATCCAATACCGCCGCAAGTAGCAGCGTAGCTATACGCCGTGGGGCAAAACAACCCTGGCGCCGCTGGACCAGCCCTGCCGAGCGGCGTCAGCATCGCCTTCATCCAGAAACCCGTCGACGTCTTGTACGGAAGCACGAACAGCATGCCGCAGTCGGCAGGGATCGCCACACGGCCCGAGAGACCTCGCATGATCGCTGCGGAGGTGCGAACAATCTCGAACTGCAGCGCTAGATTCGGAATTTCGGCGTTGGCCGCCAGGGATAAGGCTGCGGCATGTCGCGCGAAACCTTGTCGGGATAAACGGGCGTGCGTTTTTCCAGGAACGAGGTCACGCCTTCCTTTGCATCGCCCGATTGGCCGCGCGCGACCATCAGCCGGCTCTCGAGCCGGTGCGCTTCCATCGGGTGGCCGGCGTCGAGCATGTCGAGCAGCATGCGCCGCGCCAGCGCCACCGACACTGGCGCGGTGTTGTCGGCGATCTCGCGCGCCAGCGTTTGCGCTGCCGGCAGCAGCTCGTCCGGCGCATGCAGGGAGCGCACCAGTCCGCGCGCCTGGGCCTCCTCCGAGGTGAACACACGCCCCGTCATGGTCCATTCCAACGCCGTCGACAGGCCAACCAGGCGCGGCAAGAAATACGACGACAGCGTCTCCGGAACGATGCCGCGCCGCGCAAACACGAAACCCATTTTCGCGCCAGGCGCCGCCAGGCGAATGTCCATCGGCAGCGTCATGGTTGCGCCGACGCCGACCGCTGCGCCATTGATGGCGGCGATCACCGGCTTCAGGCTTTCGTAAATCCGCATGCCCACCTGGCCGCCGCCATCGCGGTCGCCGCTGGCGTCGAACCTGTCATCGCTCACCTGATGGGCACGGCGCTTTTCATAGTCGAAGGTCTCGCCGCCAAGTCCGAGATCGGCGCCGGCGCAAAACGCGCGTCCTGCGCCGGTCACGATCACCGCGCGCACCTTGTCGTCAGCGTCGGTCACATCGAAGGCCGCAATCATCTCGCGCGCCATCCGATCGGTGAAGGCGTTCATCCGTTCCGGCCGATTGAGCGTCAGCGTCGCGACGCCTTCGGCGATGTCGAGTTCGATTGTCTTAAAGTCGGGCATCAATGCGTCTCCGAAACGAGACGCTAGACTCAAATCCGGAGAAGCTCCACCTCTGCCGCCTGGTAAGGATCGAGCCGATAGACCAGACGCCGGTGGATCGCGACCAGCGCGCCGGCGCCCCAGTCCTCAACCAGTTCCGCATCGTCGCGCTCGCGCGTCTGCCAGCGCGAACCGTCTTCGCACACGAGCACGCGCCCTTGGCCCAGCACGCTGTCGATGGTCGACACTGCCCCCGATTGCGCGCCGGCGCCGATTCCGACTCGGAACACGGACAGAATCGCCTCACGTTGGCTGGGCGAGAGGCGGCTCCATTCCAGGCGAGCAAAAATCTCCGGCCCAAGATAGGCGGCCAGAGCGTCGTTCTGAGTCATTCCGCGTCCCCCAAACCCGATTCGACTCGCCCAAAAGCAATTGATTTGGTTTCCGAGCCGTTACTTCGTTGCGGATTCGACACTCGAGACTAATCGGCGCGAAAGCTCAGAGCGCCAGCCGCCAGATGAAATCGCGGTCCGCGGTCTCGCCCACCATGAATTTGTGCTCGCCGACATGCTCGAAACCGTAGCGTTTGTAGAACGCTTGCGCGCGATGGTTTTCCTCCCAGACGCTCAAATAGAGCGCCTTCGCGCCCTTGGCGCGCGCCCACGCGAGGCAGTCGTCCATCAGCGCGGCCGCTACGCCAGCGCCCTTGAGGCGCCTGTCGACATAGAGGCGATGCAATTCGAGCGCATCTGGATCGTCGACCGCCATTTCGAGCGCGCCCATCATGCAATAACCGGCAATCGCATCGCCCTCCAAGGCAAGGCGATAGCGAACGCTCGGATCGGCGATCTCCTTGCGCTGGATGGCTTCGCCATACTTGGCGGAAAGAAATGCCGACAAGTCTTGCGGCGGATAGAGCCGACCAAACGTATCGACGAACGTACGCGCGCAAAAATCCGCGAGTGCCTTGGCGTCGTCCGGCCGCGCGTCGCGATAGGTGATGCTCACGCCGCGAGCGCGCCTTTGAGCGCGGTGCGGATCGCGTCGAGCGCCTTTGGCGCCGCGGCGGCGTCAGGCCCGCCGCCCTGCGCCATGTCGGGACGTCCGCCGCCGCCTTGCCCGCCGACCGCCGCAACGCCAGCCTTCACCAGATCGACTGCCGATACTTTCGATTTCAGATCATCAGTGACGCCGATCGCGACTGCCGCCTTGCCGCCTTCGACGCCGACATAGGCGATCACGCCGGAGCCGACGTTCTTCTTACCCTCGTCAATGAGCACGCGGAGATCCTTCGCTGGCACGCCGTCCAGCACGCGCGCAATCAGGGCGACGCCCGCCACGTGCTCCGGTCCGGGGCTCGCGACCGAGCCGCCGCCGAGGGCAAGCTTCTTCTTTGCGTCACTCAATTCGCGTTCGAGCTTGCGGCGTTCCTCCTGCAGCTGCGCAACGCGCTCGGGCAACTCCGCCAGCGGCGTTTTCAAGTTCGCCGAAATTGTCTTCGCCAGCCCCGCCTGCGCTTTCAGATACGCGAGCGCCGCGGCGCCCGTCGCCGCTTCGATGCGGCGCACGCCAGCGGCGACGCCGCCCTCGGAGAGGATGGCGAACACGGCGATGTCGCCGGTGCGCCTCACGTGCGTGCCGCCGCAAAGTTCAACGGAATAGGGCTTGCCCTTGCCGTCTAGCGCGTGGCCGAGGCGCAGCACCCGCACGCGGTCGCCGTACTTTTCGCCGAACAGCGCCAGCGCGCCTTCCTTGATCGCCGCCTCCGGCGTCATTTCCTTGATCGCGCCTTCGGCGTTCTGGCGAATGACGGCGTTCACTTCCTCTTCGACGCGCTCGATTTCATCAGCCGTCATTGGCTGACCGTGGCTGAAGTCGAAACGGAAGCGATCGGCCTCGACGAGCGAGCCTTTTTGCGTCACATGCGGCCCCAGCACGTTGCGCAGCGCCGCGTGCAGGAGATGCGTCGCCGAGTGATTGGCGCGGATCTTCTGGCGGCGCTGGCGATCGATCTCGAGCGTCGCCTTGTCGCCCACCTTGATCGCGCCCTTGGTCAGCGAGCCAATGTGGGCATGCAGGCTGCCAGCTTGTTTCTGCGTGTCCTCAACGCGAAACTCAGCGCCATTCGCGAACTTGATCACGCCATGATCGCCCGCCTGGCCGCCGCTTTCCGCGTAGAACGGGGTGCGATCGAATACCAGCGCGCCGGTCTCGCCCCGGCCCATCGCGTGACGCTCTTCGCCATGCGCGACGATCGCCGTGAGCGACCCTTCGCCTTCCTCGCCAGCGTAGCCGAGGAATTCGTCGCCGCGCGTGCGCTCGAGGATCGAATGCCAGATCGCGGCATGGTCGCCGCCTTCATCGCCGGTCCAGCTGTCACGACCCTTCTCGCGTTGGCGCTCCATCGCCGCATCGAATCCGGCCGTATCCACTTCAAGTCCGCGGCCGCGCAAAATGTCCTGCGTGAGATCGAGCGGGAATCCGAACGTGTCATAGAGCTTGAACGCGGCGTCGCCGGCGAGCTTTTGTCCCTTCTTCAAGCCGGCGAGCTCCTCATCGAGCAGCTTCAGGCCATTGGCGAGCGTGCGGCGGAAGCGTTCTTCTTCCTCGAACAACTGCGCCTTGATTACCGGCTCCGCTCGGCGAAGTTCAGGATAGGCTTCGCCCATTTCGGCGATGAGCGCCGGCGCGAGGCGGTGCAGCAGCGGCTCCTTGGCGCCCAGGATATGGGCGTGGCGCATGGCGCGGCGCATGATGCGGCGAAGCACGTAGCCGCGCCCTTCGTTGGCGGGCATGACGCCGTCGGCGATCAGGAACGACGATGCGCGAAGATGGTCGGCGATGACGCGATGGCTCGCCGCCTTGTCGCCGCGCGCCTTGACGCCGGTCAGCTCCTCCGACGCAGCGATCAGCGTCCTGAAGAGGTCGATCTCGTAGTTCGAGTGCACGCCCTGCATCACAGCGGCGACGCGTTCGAGCCCCATGCCGGTGTCGATCGAAGGCTTCGGCAGTCTCGTGCGTTCGCCATTCGCGAACTGCTCGAACTGCATGAACACGAGATTCCAGATTTCGATGAAGCGATCGCCGTCGGCGCCGGCCGAGCCCGGCGGTCCGCCCGCGACAGAGGGACCGTGATCATAGAAGATCTCCGAACACGGTCCGCACGGGCCAGTGTCGCCCATCGACCAGAAATTGTCGCTGGTGGCGATGCGCACGATCCTTTGCTCTGGCAGGCCCGCGATCTTCTTCCAAAGCGATGCCGCCTCGTCATCGTCATGATAGACGGTGACCATCAGCTTCTCTTTCGGGAGCGCGAAATCCCTGGTCAGCAGCGACCATGCCGCATCGATGGCCCCGTCCTTGAAGTAATCGCCGAACGAAAAATTCCCCAGCATCTCGAAGAAGGTGTGGTGACGCGCCGTGTAGCCGACATTGTCGAGGTCATTGTGCTTGCCACCGGCGCGGACGCATTTCTGGCTGGTGGCCGCGCGCGGAAACGGCGGCTTGGCTGCGCCGGTAAAGTAGTTCTTGAACGGCACCATGCCGGCATTGACGAACAAGAGCGTCGGATCGTCTTGCGGCACGAGCGGGGCCGAAGCCGGCGTCTGGTGATCGCGCGAGCGGAAAAACTCCAGAAACTGCCGGCGGATGTCATTGACGCTCTGCATGTATCCCAAGCCAAATCAGATGCTGGATTGGGTATAGGTAGTGTAGCGCACAACGCCAAGCCGGCCCCATGGCGTCACTGCGGCAGCGTCAACGCACCGTCGTCACTGAGCGGGAAATGCGGATTCCACGCCACCTCCCAGAGGTGGCCGTCGGGATCGGCGAAATAACCGGAGCGGCCGCCCCAGTCAGCGTCGTGCGCCGGCCTGGTGATCCTGGCGCCAGCGCGCTCGGCCTCCGCCAAAGTTGCATCGACCTCTTCCGTGGTCCGAACATTGTGGGCGACGGCCACCCCTCGGAACCCCGCCGGAGCGTCCGCGACGCCCGCGTCCGCGGCCAGCTCGCTGCGCGGCCAGAGACAGATCGCCATCGGTCCGGCCTGCAGAAACACCACGGCGCCGCCGCCGATGGACGAGGCCTTGAAACCAAGCTGCTCGTAGAACATGCGAGCGCGGACCAGGTCGGCGACACCCAGCGTGATCAGTGAAACGCGTCGCTCCATTGCGCACGCTCCGGTACAAGCACACCACCGTGAATTCGCTGGCCGGGCCGAAGACGGGCCAGGGCATGGGGTCGGGTCGGCTACGCGCCTTCGACTCGGCCAGCGAACGTGTCAGCCTTCTGCGGCGTCTTTTGCTTCTTCGTCGGACGGCGGCGAGTACATGGCGTCAGCCATCACGCCCATCTTGGCGCGGATCGCGTCCTCGATGGCATGCGCGGTCTCGGCATGCTCCTTCAGGAACTTGCGCGCGGCTTCCTTGCCTTGGCCGATCTTCTGGCCGCCATAGGCATACCAGGCGCCCGACTTGTCTATCACACCTGCCTTCACCCCAAGCTCAATCAGCTCGCCGGTCTTGGAGATGCCTTCGCCGTAGATGATGTCGAACTGCACTTGCTTGAACGGTGGGGCGACTTTGTTCTTCACAACTTTCACGCGGGTTTCGGAGCCAATGACTTCGTCGCGTTCCTTGATCTGGCCGGTGCGGCGGATGTCGAGGCGCACCGACGAATAGAATTTCAGCGCGTTGCCGCCCGTCGTCGTCTCCGGGTTGCCGTACATCACCCCGATCTTCATGCGGATCTGGTTGATGAAAATGACCAGCGTCTTCGACTTGCTGATCGAGGCGGTGAGCTTGCGCAGCGCCTGGCTCATCAGGCGGGCTTGCAGGCCCGGCAACTGATCGCCCATTTCACCCTCGATTTCCGCGCGCGGCGTCAGCGCCGCAACCGAATCGACAATGAGCACGTCGATGGCGCCGGAGCGCACCAAGGTATCGGTGATTTCGAGAGCTTGTTCGCCGGTGTCGGGCTGCGAGACCAGGAGATCGTCGAGATCGACGCCCAGCTTGCGCGCATAAACCGGATCGAGCGCGTGCTCGGCGTCCACGAACGCGCACACGCCGCCATTCTTCTGCGCCTCGGCGACGCAGTGCAGCGCCAAGGTGGTCTTGCCCGAACTCTCGGGCCCGTAAATCTCGACGATGCGACCGCGCGGCAGGCCGCCAATGCCGAGTGCGATATCCAGACCGAGCGAACCGGTGGAGATGGCTTCGATCTCGACCACCTTCTGCTCGCCCAGGCGCATGACCGAGCCTTTGCCGAAGGCGGTGTCGATCTGCTTCAGGGCCGCGGCGAGGGCCTTCTGCTTGTCCGTTTCCATGTCTTTCTCAACAAGCTTTAGATTGGCCATCGTCCCTGCTCCCACTAGGTCGAGTCCATCACCCGAACCACCTGGCCCGATGCGTCGGTCCAGGAAAGACTCGGTTGTACTGTGTTTGTTCCAAGAACACAAGCAGAACATTTGCCTGTGAAGAAGGCTTTGGTTGTGGGCGTTGTCAGGTTTAGGAAAATTCGAACGTCCCGCGCTCAGAATGGCAGGCTCGGATGTCGCAGAACGCCTCCACCCTGGCTCCCGTGCCGCCGCCTAAAGGCGCGCCGGCGACGCTTGAAGGCAAAGCCTCGTTTCGGGTCCACACCGCGGCGCTGTCACGGCCGGCCGGCCCGGTGCGCGCCGATCCCACCATGGTGCTCATCACCAATCCGGACGGCGGCGTTGTGGTCTATCCGCCGAGCGACAAGCTGGCGATTCTGGCGGCCGAACGCGTCAAACGCCTGAAGCAGCCCGTGAACGACTGAGCGACGCAAAGACGCTCACTCGGCGTGGCGGCTATTTCAGTCTTCGAGCAGGCGCTCGAGCCGCTCCGCCGCTCGCAGGAAATCTTCCTTGAATTGCTGCACGACCGCGCCGGCGGAAATCGAGCTGTTCATCAAGCCGACGCCTTGCCCCACCCAATAGGTGGCGAGTTCGGCGGCGCCCGCGTGTCCGGCCTGGCTCAGCTTGTCGACCAGCCGCAGCGCCGGCTCGGATATGAAGGATTGCAGCGGCATCGGCAGCGCGCGCGGCGCGGCCTCGGATTCCCAGGCGTCGGTCCAAGGTGAGCGCAGCTGGCGGGAGGGTTTGCCTGTGCGCGAACGCGAACGCACCGTGTCGCGCGAGGACGCCGCCAACATCTTCGCCTTCACCACCGGATTGGTTTCCGCTTCCGGGGTCGTCAACCAGACCGAACCGCACCACGCCCCGGCCGCGCCCATGGCCATGACCGCGGCCATCTGCGCGCCGGTGACGATGCCGCCGGCGGCGAGCACGGGCGTGTCAATCCCCATCGCCCGCATCGCTTCGACCACCTCCGGCACAAGCACCAAAGTGGAGACCTCCCCGCAATGGCCTCCGGCCTCCGTGCCGGCGACGATCAGAATGTCGACGCCGGCGGCGGCCTGAGCGATCGCGTGCTCCTTGGCCCCCACCAGCGCCGCAACCGCAACGCCGTGTCTTCGTCCCATCTCAAGCATGACGGGCGGCGGCACGCCGAGGGCGTTGGCGACGAGCTTGATGGGATGCTGAAACGCGACTTCGAGGCTCGAGGCCGCCCCGCGCTCGCTGAGATTCATGGCGTAACCGCCGGCGCCTGTGCGCACCGCTTCGAGATCGGAGGTTTCGATTCCGTGCGCTTTCAGGATGCCGGCGGCGAAATCCTTGTGACCGGCAGGCAGCGCCGCCACCATCGATTCGACGCCGAGCTCCTGGCCTTTGCCTTCGAACGCGTTGGGCACGATCAGATCGACGCCATAGGGCTTGCCGTTCACGTGCGCGTCGATCCAGTCGAGTTCCTCCTGCAGCCGCTGCGGGGAAAGCGCCACGGCGCCGAGCACGCCCATACCGCCCGCTTTCGATACAGCCGCAACCACGTCGCGGCTGTGCGAGAACGCGAACAATGGAAATTCTATGCCTAGCCTCTTGCACAGCGGCGTGTTCATCATGGCGAACCTTGGGCGCGAGCCTTTGCTGAGGCGATCATAGCCGAGCGCCGGCGCGCGAGAAGGCGGCTGACCCAGCGTGAGAGGTGAAGCAGCGGCGATGGACGAGAGCAGAATCCCGGTGATCGTCGGCGTCGGCCAAATCAACGATCGCCCTGATAGCGATGCAAATGCCCTCAATTCGCTTGGCTTGATGAAGGCGGCGCTGCAGGCGGCGGACCGGGAGGCCGGCGGGGGATGGCTCGCCAAACTCGACTCGCTCGCGGTAGTCGCGCAGCTGTCTTTTCCCGAACTTGGCGATGTCTCGAGGCCGCTGGCCGATGCGCTGGGCGCCGCACCGCGTCTTTGCAAACAGACGCCCTATCCAAGCGGCGACAGTCCGGTCTTGCTGCTGAATGAGGCGGCAAACCGCATCGCGGCCGGGGAAATCGAGGTTGGCGCCGTCGCCGGCGGCGAAGCGCTGCGTACGGCCGCCCGGCGCATCAAGACGCGTGCTGACGCCCCCAACGCAGTGCGCGAAGCCGCGGCGCGCGGCGCCAGACCATTGCGCCAGCGCTACGGCATCGTTGCGCCAACCGATATCTATCCGCTCTACGAGAATGCCTGTCGCGCCGCGTGGGGCCAGAGCCTGGCGGAGGGACAACACGAGAGCGCACAAATCTGGTCGCTGTTCTCGCAGGTCGCCGCCGCCAATCCCGATGCCTGGCTGCGACGTGCGCTCACGCCCAAGGATATCCTCACGCCCTCGGCGGACAATCGGCCGATCGCCTTCCCGTACACCAAGCTCATGGTCGCCAACGCATCGGTGAACCAGGGCGCGGCCTTCATTGTCGCAAGCCTCGCCAAAGCCAAGGCGATCGGCGTGCGCGCCGACCAATTGGTATTCGTCGGCGCGGGCGCCGCGGCGCGTGAGCCCGGCGACATTCTCGCGCGCGATCGCTTCGACCGCTCCTCCAGCATGGGGGCGGCGCTCCGCAATGCGCTGGCCTTCAACAACCTCAGCAGCAGCGATCTCGATTGGGTGGAACTCTATTCGTGTTTTCCATGCATTCCGAAACTAGCGCGCCGCATTATCGATTGGCCGGCGGAGCGTGCGGCGACGGTGTTCGGCGGCCTCACCTTCGGCGGCGGCCCGGTCGGCAATTATATGAGCCACGCGGTCGCGGCGATGGTGCAGAAGTTGCGGACAGGCGGCCGCTTCGGCCTTCTATTCGCCAATGGCGGCTTCGCCACCACCAATCATGCGATCGTGTTGTCGCGCGATGTCCCCGCGGTCGGCCCGCGCGATTTCAACGTGCAGCTCGAAGCCGACGCGGCGCGCGGCGCTGCTCCCGCGCTGATCGAGGACTATACGGGGCCTGGCAGCATCGAGACCTACACCGTCTTCTATGATCGCGCCGGCGCGCCAAGCCGCGGCGTCGTCATTGCACGCACGCCGGACGGCGCCCGCTTCATCTGCCGCGTCCCCGGCGACGATCTTGAGACGATCTCCTTCCTGACCTCGGGCAAACACGAACCTGTCGGCGCACACGGCGAAGCGTCGCCGGACAGCGAAGGCGTCAGTCTCTGGCGTTGCGGGAACAAGTGCGAGCGGAAGTGATCGCAACGCGCTGTTAGGGCGCTAGAATAAGCCCGCAGGACTTCGGGAGCAGCTCATGCGAGTGTTGGCGGCGATCTCGTTCCTTAGTGTGGCCATGCCTGCATCCGCTGCCGCTCAGCAGGCAGTCTCGCAAGCGCCTTTTGACTATCAAGGCATCGCGTTGGACTCCCCGCTTGCCGCGATGAGATCGACGCGGCCGCCCGACGGGCCGGGATGGCGGCTGACTTGC
>JAFEDV010000481.1 GCA_018241475.1 Pseudomonadota bacterium
ACGGCTTGCGGCCTCATCCTTGCTACGGTCTAATCGCCCCAGGCCGGGACGGCCGGGTGGTGAACGTTTTTGAAAGGGATGGCGGTCAACCATCCATTGTGGAGGGGAGGCGGGGCCATCGCGTCGCCGTTTTCCTATATAATAGCTTTGGCGGATCAATGTCCCTCAGAGGATGCGCATGAGCAAAGGCACTGCCGGCGGAGAGTCGAAAAACACTCTCTACTGCTCGTTCTGCGGCAAGAGCCAGCACGAGGTCCGCAAGCTGATTGCGGGCCCGACGGTGTTCATCTGCGATGAGTGCGTCGAGCTCTGCATGGATATCATTCGCGAGGAGCACAAGACTTCCATCGCGAAAACCAAAGACGGCGTGCCAAGCCCGAAAGAGATCAAGGGCGTCCTCGACGATTACGTGATCGGCCAAGACCACGCCAAGCGCGTGCTGTCGGTCGCCGTTCACAACCACTACAAGCGGCTGAACCACGCCGGCAAGAGCGGCGACGTCGAGTTGGCCAAGTCGAACATCCTGCTGATCGGCCCGACCGGCTGCGGCAAGACGCTGCTGGCGCAGACGCTGGCGCGCATCATCGACGTGCCGTTCACGATGGCGGATGCAACGACGCTTACCGAAGCCGGCTATGTCGGCGAAGATGTCGAGAACATCATTCTGAAGCTGCTGCAGGCCGCCGACTACAACGTCGAGCGTGCTCAGCGCGGCATCGTCTATATCGACGAAGTCGACAAGATCTCGCGCAAATCCGACAATCCGTCGATCACCCGCGACGTGTCCGGCGAAGGCGTACAGCAGGCGCTGCTGAAAATCATGGAGGGCACCGTAGCCTCGGTTCCCCCACAGGGCGGACGCAAGCATCCGCAACAAGAGTTCCTGCAGGTCGACACCACCAACATCCTTTTCATTTGCGGCGGCGCCTTTGCGGGCCTCGAGAAGATCATCTCGCAGCGAGGCCGCGGCTCCTCGATCGGCTTTGCGGCCGAAGTCCGCGATCCCGAGGATCGCCGCGCCGGCGAAATTCTGCGCGAAGTGGAGCCGGACGATCTGCTGAAGTTCGGCCTGATCCCGGAATTCGTGGGCCGCCTGCCGGTGCTGGCGACATTGGAGGACCTCGACGAGCCGGCGCTGATGACCATCCTCACCGAGCCGAAGAACGCGCTGGTGAAGCAGTATCAGCGCATGTTCGAGATGGAAAACGTCCGCCTCTCGTTCCCGGACGAGGCGCTGCGCGCCATTTCCCGCAAGGCGATTCAGCGCAAGACCGGCGCCCGCGGACTGCGGTCGATCCTGGAAAGCATCCTGCTCGACACCATGTTTGAGCTGCCGTCCATGCATGGCGTGGAGGAAGTGGTCGTTTCGGCTGACGTAGTGGAAGGCCGCGCCAAGCCGCTGCAGATCTATTCCGAGCGCCGCAACGGCCAGGACGCGGCTGGCTGAATCCAAACTGAACGTTAGGACGAATCGTTCGGGATGAGCACGTCGGCGCGTGCGGAACCTGGCGTGTTTGCACGTCCACATCGTTGTGCTTGTCATCCACTTGAAGCGTGGCTCGAACGCTTCCACATTTTCATTCGTTAATGCCGGAGCGCGAGGCGTTTCGCCGAGGAACCGGCAAGGAGTCCTGAATGGCCGAGAGCCGCACCCTTCCAGTCCTGCCTTTGCGCGACATCGTCGTGTTTCCGAAGATGGCAGCGCCGCTGTTTGTCGGCCGCGAGAAATCAGTGCGCGCGCTCGACGAAGTCATGCGCAAGGACAAGCAGATTCTGCTCGCCGCGCAGATGGACGCGGCTGAGGACGAGCCCTCGCCGGATCGCATCTTCACGGTCGGCACCGTGGCGACCGTCGTGCAATTGCTGAAACTGCCCGACGGCACGGTCCGCGTGCTCGTTGAAGGCGGCTACCGCGCGCATGTGAAGAAGTTCACCGAGGGCGGCGATTTCTTCGAGGCCGAAGTCGAAGAAATCGAAGAGACCAACGCCGATTCCCCGGAGGCCCGCGCGATCGCCCGTGCGGCGGCCGATCAATGGGACAATTATGTGAAGCTCTCGCGGAAGGCGGGCGACGTGCAGCAGGGCCTGACGCAGGCGACCGAGCCGTCTCGCATCGCCGACACCATCGCCGGCAATCTGGCGGTCAAGATTCCCGACAAGCAGGCGCTGCTCGAGCTCGCCGATGTGCCGCAACGGCTCGAGCGCATCCTGGCGCTCATCGAAGCCGAAGTCGGCATGCTTCAAGTCGAGCGCAAAATCCGCAATCGCGTGAAGCGTCAGATGGAGAAGACGCAGCGCGAGTACTATTTGAACGAACAGATGAAAGCGATCCAGCGCGAGCTGGGCGACGGCGACGAAGGCCGCGAGGACGTCGTCGAACTTGAAAATCGGGTCAAGAACACGAAGCTGTCGAAAGAAGCCAAGACGAAGGCCGAGGCGGAGCTGAAGAAGCTTCGCCAGATGAGCCCGATGTCGGCGGAATCGACGGTCGTGCGCAACTACCTCGATTGGCTGCTGTCGCTGCCGTGGGGCGTCAAGCGCAAGGTGAAGAAGGATATCGACGCCGCTCAAGCTGTGCTCGACGAGGACCATTATGGCCTGGACAAGGTCAAGGACCGCATCCTCGAATACCTCGCCGTGCAGGCGCGCACGAACAAGTTGCGAGGTCCGATCCTTTGCCTGGTCGGCCCGCCCGGCGTCGGCAAGACCTCGCTCGGTCGCTCCATCGCGAGGGCTACGGGCCGCGACTTCGTGCGCATGTCGCTCGGCGGCGTACGCGACGAAGCCGAAATTCGCGGTCACCGCCGCACCTATATCGGCTCGATGCCGGGCCGGGTGATCCAGTCGATGAAGAAGGCCAAGAGCAGCAATCCGCTGTTCCTGCTGGACGAGATCGACAAACTGGGCGCCGACTATCGCGGCGATCCCTCGGCGGCGCTGCTCGAGGTATTGGATCCCGAACAGAATTCGACGTTCAACGACCACTATCTCGAAGTGGATTACGATCTTTCGGATGTTCTGTTCATCACCACGGCGAACAGCCTGAACATGCCCCAGCCGTTGATGGACCGCATGGAGATCATCCGCATCCCCGGATACACCGAGGATGAAAAGCTCGAGATAGCCAAGCGCCACCTGTTGCCGAAGCAGTATGAGAACAACGGCCTCAACAAGGACGAATTCAGCGTCTCGGAGGATGCGCTGCGCGACCTTATCCGCCGCTACACGCGGGAGGCCGGAGTCCGTTCGCTTGAGCGCGAGATCGGCAATCTTGCGCGCAAGGCGGTCCGTCAGCTCGAGCAGAAGAAGACAGGCAAGGTTGTCGTCACGGCGGAGAATCTGCCGGATTTCGCCGGGGTCTGGAAATATCGCTTTGGCGAGACGGATCTGGAGGATCGCGTAGGCGTCGTCACCGGCCTGGCGTGGACAGAGGTCGGCGGCGATCTGCTGACGATCGAAGCCGTCTCGATGCCTGGCAAGGGCGCGATGACGGTGACGGGCAATCTGAAGGATGTGATGAAGGAATCGATCTCGGCTGCCTCATCCTACGTACGCGCGCGCGCCGTCCAGTTTGGGGTAAAGCCGCCCGTGTTCCGTTCGCGCGACATCCACGTGCACGTCCCGGAGGGCGCGACGCCGAAGGACGGCCCGTCGGCGGGCGTCGCGATGGCGACCGCGATCATCTCGGTCCTGACCCAGAATCCGATCCGCAAGGATATCGCAATGACCGGCGAGATCACGCTGCGCGGCCGGGTGCTGCCAATCGGCGGGTTGAAGGAAAAACTGCTAGCCGCGCTGCGCGGCGGCGTGAAAACCGTGCTGATCCCCAAGGACAACGAAAAGGACCTTGCT
>JAFEDV010000482.1 GCA_018241475.1 Pseudomonadota bacterium
GCCCATGCACGTTGGTGTCGCCGAAGGCCGAGCGTTTCCAGCCGCCGAAGGTGTGATAGGCGGCAGGCACCGGGATCGGCACGTTGATGCCGACCATGCCGACATTGACGCGGCTCGCGAACTCGCGCGCGGCGCGGCCGTTGCGCGTGAAGATGGCGACGCCGTTGCCGTATTGGTGCTGGCTCGGCAACGCCACGGCTTCCTCGAACGAGTCCGCGCGCACGATTTGCAGGACCGGGCCGAAGATTTCATCCTGGTAGGTCTTCATGCCGGTCCTGACGCCGTCGAACAGCGACGGGCCGATGAAGAAGCCCTCTTCGTAGCCTTGCAGTTTGAAGCCGCGGCCATCGCGCACCAGTTCGGCGCCTTCGTCCTTACCGAGACGGATGTAATCCTCCACGCGCGCCTTGTGCGCGGCGCTGACGACGGGGCCATATTGCGCATCAGGATCGGTGGAGATGCCGACCTTCAGCTTCTCGATTTCCGGCAGCAGGCGTTCACGCAAGTCGTCGGCGGTCTTCTTGCCGACCGGCACCACCACCGGCAGCGCCATGCAGCGCTCGCCGGCCGAACCGTAGGCAGCGCCGACCAGATCCTTCACCGCCTGGTCCATGTCGGCGTCAGGCATGATGATGCCGTGGTTCTTGGCCCCGCCCATCGCCTGCACGCGTTTGCCGTTCGCCGTTCCGGTCGCGTAAATGTATTGCGCGATGTCGGAGGAGCCGACGAAGCTGACGGCCTTGATGTCGGGATGGGCCAGGATGGCGTCGACAGCTTCCTTGTCTCCGTGCACGACGTTCAGGACGCCTTCGGGCGCGCCGGCTTCCAGCATCAGCTGCGCCAGGCGCACCGGCACCGACGGATCCTTCTCGCTCGGCTTCAGCACGAATGCGTTGCCGCAAGCGATGGCGACGCCGAACATCCACATCGGGATCATGGCCGGGAAATTGAACGGGGTGATGCCGGCGACGACGCCGAGCGGCTGGCGCATCGAATAGACGTCGATGCCGGGGCCGGCGCCTTCGGTGTATTCCCCCTTCAGCGCATGCGGGATGCCGCACGCGAACTCGATCACTTCGAGCCCGCGCTGCACGTCGCCGCGTGCATCGGCCAGCACCTTGCCGTGTTCGGAGGAAAGCAGATGGGCCAGTTCCTCCATGTTCTTCTCGACCAGCGCCTTGAACGCGAACATCACGCGCGCGCGGCGCTGCGGGTTCATGGCCGCCCACGCAGGCTGCGCCTTGAGCGCGGCCTGCACGGCTGCATCAACGGTCTTGGCGGTCGAGAACGCGACTTCGGCCTGTTGTGCGCCGGTATTGGGGTTGTAAACGACCCCAACGCGCCCGCCGGCGCCGGCCGACAATGATTTTCCAGCGATAAAATGTTCGATCGCGCGCATCGGGGCCTCCGGAAATTTTGGGCTTTATGGCCCCTTCATCCGGCTTAGTCCATGGCGTGAAATCGCCTCAGCTGAGCGGCGGTCCGCCGCGGCGCGCCATGCCCATGATGAGGCTGACGACGAACAGAACGAGGAAGAGGAAGAACAGGATTTGCGCGATGCCAGCCGAAGCCGAGGCGATGCCGCCGAAGCCGAACACCGCGGCGATAATCGCCACGACAAAGAAGATTAGCGCCCAACTGAGCATCGGAATCTCCGGTTCGATACCCGGTGAACGCAATCCGCCGCAGCCGAGTTCCTATTTCGGGTAGGTCCAGGCGGACGACCCGCTGCGCACCGCTTCGTACTGGCTTTCGGCGAAACGCCAGTTGGCGAGCTTGGCGTAGAACGTTTCCAAGAATCGACGCCGCTCATTCTTGTAGTCCAGATAGTAGGCGTGCTCCCAGAGATCGCAGGTGAGCAGCGGTGTGACTTGGCCGTCGGCCGCCGGCGTCGCCGCATCGTGCGTATCCTTGAGTTCGACGCCGCCATCGGAATTTGCGACGAGCCAGAGCCATCCCGAGCCGAAATGGCCTTCGCCTTGTGTGGCGAATTGTTCGGCGAAGGCGTCGAGCGAGCCGAATTTCTTCTCGATGGCGCGGGAAAGCGCGCCCGACGGGCCCTGTTGCGCTTCGGGCGTTAGCGACTGCCAGAAGAAGCCATGGTTCCAGGCCTGGGCCGCATTGTTGAACAGTTTCCGGTCATTCTCCTTCGCAGCCAGCCGGACAACCGCTTCCAGGCTCGACGGCCGCTCGCCGCCGCGCTCGTCCAGAAAGCCGTTCACCTTCTTCACGTAGGCGGCGTGATGCTTGTCGTGGTGGGTCGTCAGCGTCGTCGCCGACATGGAGGGCGCCAGCGCATCCGCGCTGAACGGGAGATCGGGAAGTCTGATCATGGCTGCTCCTTCATCCAGGAAAAATGCGATCGCTCTCGGCAGTTCGCGGCGACGCTCACCCGCATGAAGTAAGACTGGGCGCTGCCGTGTTAAGGGGCGGAGCACAATGTCGCGCCGCATTTCTTGGAGCGCCGAATTCCATCCTGAACATAGGTGTTTTCGCTGGGGCCGGCGCCGCCGTCATCGAGGCCAGCCTGAACTGCAGCTGCGCCGGAACTTTCGCACGCACCGGTCGGTTACCGACTGGCGGCGAGGGCGCCGCGCGCAATGTCAAGGAGAGCAGTCATGGCTCAAGCGTCTGAGCGCTCGATTCGGAGCAAGTCAAACGGCGCCACGCGCGGGGCGTTGAAGTCACGCGCGGGCGACGTGATCGATGATTTCGCGGAATTGCGCAAGGATGTCGGGCGTCTTTACGAAGCGGCCAGCCACGCGGCCCGGTCGGAAATGCGCGTCGCCAACAATCGCGTTGGCCGGCTGGCCGCCGATCTGCGCGATCGGGCTTCGGCGGGCGCCGAATATATGAAGGAGCAAGTGCGCTCCCATCCTTATGCAGTTGTCGGGGCGTCGCTGGGCGCCGGACTGTTGATCGGCTTGCTGGCGAAACGCCGTTAGGTCTGCGCTGCCGCTGGCGGCACGCGCACCCAAAGCGTCGCCGGTCTTTCGGGATCGCGGCCTATATCGGCGCCAAGCTGACGTGCGAAGGCATCGATCAGCCGCGCACCGGCGCCGGGGACGCCGCCCGCCGTGGCGCTGCAGTCGACAGCGAAGCGTATCTCGCCGCTGCCGTCCTGCTCCAGCCACACTCCGACTTCTTCCGATCCCAGGCAGCAATCGAGCGCAAACGAGATCGCTTCGCCGACCAGGAACGTCAGCGGCACGGCGTGATCGGTATCGGCGCGCGCCGGCGAAAGATGAGTCAAGACGCGCAGGTCCTTTGCCTGCGCGCCGCGTCCCTGCACCAATTGTCGCGTGATTTCCGCGATCAGGTCGTCCAGCCGCAATTCGCGCAGCTCCCCAGATGCGTAGATACGCTGATGCACGAGCGCCAGCAGCTGCACGCGATCGTGCGCGCGCGCCAGGCCCCAAGCCTCGCTCTCGTCCTTGGCGCCACGCGCCTGAATGTTGAGCAGGCTGGCAACCATCTGCAGATTGTTCTTCACGCGGTGGTGCACTTCGCGAAGCAAGGCCCGCTCCTCGCCGAGCGCCTCCACCAGACGCTGCTCGCGGCCGCGCAAAGTCTTCGCCATCGCCGCCATGGTGCGGCGAAGCGAGCGGATTTCATCGGGCGCGTTTTCAAGCGCTTCGGTTTCGGTAATTTCTTCGCCACGGGCGTAAGATCGCGCCGCCCCTTCAAGATCGGACAGCGGCCGTGCGACCAACATCTCGATCGCAAACCACCCCGCCGCCATGGCGAGCGCCCAGATCAGCAGCGGCGCCGCCAGTGAGACACCGAGCGCGGTGTAGCGCTGCCAGGCCGGCTGGTCCGGAGGCCACGACATGACGGCATAGAGATCCGGCGCACTAAGCGGCGCGATCACCGCTGCGCCGTCACGGACCGGCACGAAAGCCGGGTCAGGTCCGATGCGGTCGCGAATCTGCTCGGTGCTTGGCAGGGCGGGCGCAGCGGCGCCGTCTGGCCTCGATTGGGCGATGATGACGCCGGTAGCGTCCGCCAATGCAGCGCGCGCCCCATAAAGCGAGCGGGTGCGGTCAAGCAGACCGACGAGATTGCGCGCCGGAATCGCCGCGCCGATGAACCCAATTCGGCGACCGGAGCGATCGTGGATCGGCTCCATGGCGGCAAGCACGGGCTCATGCGACAACGGTCCGTATTCGACATAACCCATCGCGAACCCGTCACGCCCCATCGCCCGCTCTCTGGCGGTCGAATGCGGCGCCTGGAAACGCGGCGGCGCAGCCGGGATGCTGCACAGGACCGCGCCGACGTTGTCCGAAACGGCGATGGAGGCAAGATACGGATAGCGCTCCTCGACGCTGCCGAGCCATTCGCGACAATCGCCCCTTTCGATCTGCTGCATTGCCGGCGAGGACGCCAACACGCGCAGCATCTCGCGCACTTCGTCGATCGTGCTTCGCTCGACTGACATGGATTGCAGTGCGCGCCGGCTCAGCGTTTCCTCATACGCCGCTTGCCGCGCCGCGACCGCGTTCAGACCGACTTGCATCGCAATCGCACCGGCTGGCAGCATCGCCAAGCTGAGCAGCAACGCCATGCGCCCGCGCATGGATCGCAAAGACCATGCGCGGGGCCATAGCTTCAGTAAGCTTTCCCCCGGAGCCCTCACACGTTGGCTGATTCCTGCAACACGTTCGCCTCTGGAATGACGCCTTCGTCCTCGTCGTCGAGGCCGAGCAAGCCGGACAGCCTGCGCCGAGCGCGATTGACACGGCTCTTGATGGTGCCAACAGCGCAGCCGCAGATTTGCGCAGCTTCCTCGTAGGAGCAGCCGGAGGCGCCGACGAGTGAAAGGACTTCGCGATGATCGGGCGCGAGCTGCGCGAACGCCAGCTTGAAGTCTTCGAGATCAACGGCGCCGTCTTGTTCAGGCCGTACAGCTATGCGCGCGGCATGGCGGCCTTCGGCATCCTCGATCTCTCGTTTGGACTTGCGGAGTTGCGAGTAATAGTGGTTGCGCAGTATGGTGAAGAGCCAAGCGCGAAGATTGGTGCCCGGCTCAAAGCGGTCGATATTCGCCAACGCCTTGACCAGCGTGTCTTGCACGAGGTCGTCAGCCTGCGCCGCGTTGTGGGCCAGCGAGCGCGCGAACGCCCGAAGGCTAGGCAGCAGCGCCATCAGCTCTGCCCTGAAAGCCTGAGACGCGTTCATGGCTTCTTGTCCCCAGCTTTGGCGATCTGCTCGAGCAGCTCGAGCCAGCGACCTGGGAGCTCCTCGTGGGCGACCGGCCCGAATGCGAGCTTCAGGTTTCGCGTAATCAGCGCCTTATGGGCGGCTGAAGAGTTTCCAGACGGCTTCCTAGGGCCGCCGGAGTGAGGGGGTTTCCGTCCCACTATTGTGTCCATTTCGCCTTTTCGCCTCATAGCCGGCATTGCCCCAGCGCAACAACCAATGGGTTCGACCGGAACCCCTTTGGCAGCCACAACGCAGCGGGAGCGCCGCGGTTCCCGCCTCCTGGGAACCAATCTGCGCAAGAAACGTTTCCTCGCCTCGGAAGCGACGGGAGACTATGCATGCGCGCCGAGGCTGCGGAGCCGACTTATGCCAACAAGGGGCCCTACATGAGCCTGGCCAGGGAAATCGCGCCGCATCTGCCGTTGCTGCGCCGCTATTCGCGCGCGCTGACCGGCGCCCAGGACAGTGGCGACGCGTTCGTCGCAGCCACGCTGGAAGCCATTGTCGCGAAGCCCGAAGAATTCCCCCGCGATACCGACGCGCGCACCGGCCTCTACAAGACATTCCACCGGATATGGGAAAGCGCGCACATCGACATTGACGACGCCGGCGATGCGCCGAAGGGCGAGAGGAAGGCGCAGGAACGCCTGCGCGCGCTCTCGCCCCTCTCCCGCCAAGCCTTACTGCTCACGACGCTCGAAAACTTCACCGTGGGAGAAACGGCGGAAATCCTGAGACAATCGCCGGAGAGAGTGAACGCGCTGCTCGAAGACGCGGTTGACGAACTCGATGAACAGATGCGAGCGCGAATCCTCATCATCGAGGACGAAGCGGTGATTGCCATGGACTTGAGCGATCTTGTCGCCAATGCGGGCCACGAAGTGCTGGCGACGGCGACGACCGCGTCCCAGGCGGTATCCGCCGCCAAGCGCGAGCGCCCGGACCTGGTTCTGGCCGACATCCAACTGGCGGACGGCTCCTCCGGCATCGACGCCGTCAAGGAGATTCTGTTGTCCTTCGACGTGCCGGTGATCTTCATAACCGCCTTCCCGGACCGACTGCTCACCGGTGAGCGGCCCGAGCCGACGTTCCTCATCACCAAGCCCTATTCGCCAGACATGGTGCGTGCGGCGGTGAGCCAGGCGCTCTTCTTCGAAAGCACCGGTCCGCTCAACTGAGCCAGGTGCGTGCGGCAACGCGGCGCTTGCTTGCGGTGGAGCAAGCGAGCGATAGGCTGCGCATGAGAAAACTGCTGGTTTTAGCGGCTTTTGCGCTTGCAGCCTGCGGGGACGGCGGCGGCGCCCAAACCCACGGTTTGCACGTCGAAAACGGCTGGGTCACGCCGACGCCCGGCGGCGTGAACATGTCGGCAGGCTACGTCACGATCGTCAACGACAGTGATTTCGCCGATCGGCTGATGTCCGCCGCCAGCACGCGCGCCGCGAATGTGAGTCTGCACGACATGCAGATGGATGGCGCTGTGATGCGGATGCGTCCCAGCGGACCGATCGCCGTTCCCGCGCACGGCCGGGTCTCACTGGCGCCATCCGGTGCGCACCTCATGTTCAATGGCGTGATCACGCCATTCACGGAGGGAGAACAGGTACGCGTGCAACTTACGTTCGAGCACGCTGGCGCGGTATCGGTGGAATTGCCGGTCATGCGCAGCGCGCCGGAACATCATTAGGCCGCGCCGAGCGGCAGTTCCGTCGTGTCCTTCAGATATTCGAGGATGATGCTCGACTCGAGATGCGCGATGGCCGGGCAGCGCAGCAACTTCTGCTGCACGATTTCCTGGAAGTGCGGCAGGTCGCGCGCGATCAGCTTCAAGAGGTAGTCCGCCTCGCCTGTGAGCATGACGCAAAGCGTCACTTCCTCCATGCGCGTCACCAAGTCGCGGAACTGCCTCACGCTGGCCGCCGCGTGGTCTTTCAGACGGATGCGGATGATGGCGCCGCAGGAGAGACCGACGCTTGCGGCGTCGACCAGACCGACGACCGCACGCAAGACCCCCGACTCGCGCAGGCGGCTGAGCCGCCGGGAAACCAGACTCGCCGAGATGCCCGCCGCTTCGGCCAGTTCGGCCTGCGACGCCGACGCGTCGCGCTGAATCGCCTGTAGGAGGCGGCGGTCGGGCTCGTCCACGAGCGCGTATTCACGTTTCATGCAGAATTCGCCAATTAATTGCACTGCTCGTGCATAATCTCGCACAATTTGCCTGTGCTTGGAACTGAAAATGCGGGCCAAGCGGCGTATCGTGTCGCCCGATGGGCGCAAAACTGAAACCCGCAGAAATCGGCCCGGCCGCGACCGTCGACTGGAAGCGCGTCGTCGATCTGGTGCAGTGCTCGCGCGCCATGGATGCGATCGAGGAAGGCGAACTCGTTCCCGCCAAGAAGATCTTCTACCAGTTCAGCGCCCGCGGCCACGACATGGCACAAGTGCTGTTGGGCCTGCACCTCACACACCCCAAGGACGCCATCTGCGGCTACTACCGTTCGCGTCCCATTCTGCTCTCGCTCGGTGTTTCCCTCGAGGACGCGCTTGGTTCGGCGATGGGCCGCGCCGGCGGCTACAGCGATGGGCGCGATATCGGAGTCGTGTTCAACTATCCGAACACACGCGGCGCTTCGGCGCTGCCGATGTGCGGCGGCGTCGGCGCACAGTACACGCCAACCGCCGGCTACGCGCAGGCGATCGAATATCAGAAGAACCTACTGGGGAACCGCGCCTACGACGGCGCGATCGGTGTTGTACTCGGCGGCGACGCCTCGGTGGCGACGAATGGATTTTGGTCGGCGCTTACCATTGCGACGACCCTGAAACTGCCGATGCTCTTCTACATCGAAAATAACGGCTACGGCATCTCCGTGCCGGGCGCACTGCAGACGCCCGGCGAAAACATCGCCAAGAACCTCGCCAGCTTCAGCGGTCTCCACGTTCTCGACGGCGACGGCACTGAGCCCGCGCAGGCCTCCGATCTCATCGGCGAGGCAGTCGCGCATGTGCGCGCCGGCAACGGCCCGTGCCTGCTCCACCTCAATGTGCCGCGCCTTGAAGGCCATTCATTCCAAGACACGCAGGCTTACAAATCAAAGGAAACCATTGCCGCCGAGTGGGCGCGCGATCCGCTGCCGAAGCTGAAAGCGCACGTGACGCCATCGATGATGAGCGAGCAGGATTGGAGCGCACTCGAAGGCGGCGCGAAGGAGCGGGTGAGGCGCGCGGCGCAAATCGCCGATCAACGCCCAGTCGCCAATCCAGCCGATGTCACCCGTCACGTGTTCGACGAAGGCGAAATGCAAACCGAAGGCGGCCAGTACAACGCCGGCTTTGTCCCGCCGCCCACGAGCGACGCGCCGACGCCAGAAGGCGCGCGCATCAACATGATCACCGCGATCCGCCGCACGCTCGATCACGAACTCTCCGTCAATCCGCGGGTGCTGGTGTTCGGCGAGGACGTGGGGCCGAAGGGCGGCGTGCATGGCGTGACGCTGGGATTGCAGGAGAAGTTCGGCGCCGAGCGTGTGTTCGACACCTCGCTTTCCGAGGAAGGCATTATCGGCCGCGCTGTCGGCATAGCGATCGCCGGGCTGATGCCAGTGCCGGAAATCCAGTTCAGGAAATACGCCGAGCCTGCCTGCGAACAGATCAGCGACTGCGGCTCGATGCGGTGGCGCACCGCCAATCGCTTCGCGGCGCCGATGGTGGTGCGGATGCCGATCGGCTTCTTCAAGTGCGGCGATCCCTGGCACAGCCAGACCAATGAAGTGCAGTTCGTGCACACGCCCGGCTGGCGGGTCGCTGCGCCCTCGAACGCCGAAGACGCGGTCGGCCTGCTGCGCACGGCGCTGCGCGGCAACGATCCTGTGATGTTTCTCGAACACCGCAACATGCTCGACGCCGCAAGCGCGCGCCGGCCCTATCCCGGCGATGATTTCGCACTGCCGTTCGGCGTGGCGAAGCTGACGCGCACCGGAAACGACATCACAGTCGTAACCTGGGGCGCAATGGTGGAGCGCTGCGAAGCGGCGGCAAAGGACTATTCCGCTGACGTCATTGACCTCCGCACGCTTTCGCCCTGGGATCGTGATGCGGTTCTGGCTTCCGTGAAGCGAACGCATCGCTGTTTGATCGTGCACGAGGATCTAGGTACGGCGGGCTTCGGCGCAGAAATCGCCGCTGTGGTAGCGGACGAAGCCTTCCTCGACCTCGACGCGCCGGTGGCGCGCGTGACGATGCCCGACATCCCTTCGCCGCATCATCCCGATCTGATGGAATGGACGCTGCCATCGGTGGCGAAGATCGGAGCGAAGATCGAAGAGCTGGTGCACTTCTGATGGCCGACACCGCCGACATTGTCATGCCGATGGAGCAGGAAGGCTCGAAATCGGTGGTGCGCGCCTGGCTGAAGAAGATCGGCGAGGCAGTGAAGCGCGATGAGCCGATCGTGGAGCTGGAGACGGACAAGGTCGCGGTTGAAGTGCCGTCGCCTGCGGACGGCGTGCTGAGCGCAATTGCGTTGGATGAGGGCGAGGAAGCGGCGCCGGGAGCGGTTCTTGGAACGCTCAGCATCTCCGTCATTCCAGGGCGGCCGAAGGCCGAACCCGGAACCCAGGGACCGACGAGCTCTGCGACCTCCTGGGTTCGCGCTCCGCACGTCCGGAATGACGACGAGAGAGAACAACGCCTCTCACCCTTAGTGAAGCGTTTGTTATCCGAGCACCGCATCTCCGCGGGCGACATCGCCGGCTCCGGCCGCGATGGCCGCATCACGCACAAGGATGTCGAAGACTTCATCGCGCGCGGGGGCGCAACTCCCTCGCCCGTGAAACCAGCGCCGATGGGCTTGGTTAAAGGCGGGCGCATTCCACACGATGCGATGCGCAAATCCATCGCCGAACACATGTCCCGTTCGATCGCCACGGCGCCGCACGTCACGGCCGTGTTCGAGGCCGACTTTTCCGCCATCGCCGCGCACCGCGCCAAGCACAAGGATGCTTATGCGAAGGCCGGCGCGCCGCTTACCTATTCCGCCTACATCGTGCGGGCCGCGGCGGAAGCGATGGAGGTTTCGCCGAACGTCAATGCGCGCTGGCACGACGACTTCCTGGAGGTGTTCGAAGACGTGAACATCGGCATGGGTGTGGCGCTTGGCGAAAGAGGACTCATTGTGCCAGTCATCCGGCGAGCGCAAACGCTGTCGCTCAGAGAGACCGCCGCCAAGCTTAGCGACTTGACCGACCGCGCGCGCAGCAACGCGTTGAAACCAGCCGACGTGCAGGGCGGCACATTCACGATTTCCAATCACGGCGTTTCAGGCTCCCTAATCGCAACGCCGATCATCATCAATCAGCCGCAGTCGGCGATCCTCGGCGTCGGCAAGTTGGAAAAGCGGGTGGTCGTGCGTGAGATCGACGGCAGCGACGCCATCGTCATCCGTCCCATGGCCTACGTCTCCCTCACCATCGACCATCGCGTGCTCGACGGCCACCAGACCAATGCGTGGCTGACGCGCTTCGTCGAGATTCTGGAAACCTGGCCGCTGGAGGACTGAGAATGCTCGAAGACCTCGCGGTGAAGCCGCCCGACCCGCTGCTTAAGATCATCAAGATGTTCCGCGAGGATCCGCGCACCGACAAGATCGATCTGGGCGTCGGCGTCTATCGCGACGAGAACGGCAATACGCCGGTGATGAAGGCGGTAAAGGAAGCCGAGCGCCTGCTCGTCGCGCAGCAGCCGACGAAGACCTATGTCGGCCAGCAAGGCGATGTGGAGTTTCTGCGTCTGCTCGGCGAACTGACGTTCGGCGCTCAAGCCGCCGAACTCGTTTCGATCCAATCCGTTGGCGGCACCGGCGCGCTGCGGTTGGGTTGCGATCTGTTGAAGAACGCCGGCGCCAAACGTGTGCTGCTGCCGACGCCGTCATGGCCGAACCATCCCGCTATCATTGCCGCAGCACGACTAGAGGAAGTCGACGTGCCGTTCTTCGATGTCGCGCGTCAACAAATCGACGTTGACGGGTTGATTGCCGGCTTCATGAAAGCACAAGCCGGTGACGCCGTCATTCTGCAGGGCTGCTGCCACAACCCGCTCGGCGCCGATTTCAGTCTGACGCAATGGGAAGAACTCGCGGACGCCGTGAACAAGCGAGGCATCATCCCTTTCATCGACCTCGCCTATCAGGGCTTCGGCGATGGTCTGGAGAAGGACGTCGAGGGCGCACGCCTCATGCTTTCGCGCGTGCCGGACGCGATCATCGCGGTTTCCGGCGCCAAGAATTTCGGCCTCTATCGTGAGCGCGTCGGTGCGCTCTATGTTAAGACGCCGCCGGCGTCGCGCGCGGCGACGCAAAGTAATCTGTTTGCGCTGGCGCGGGCCAACTATTCGATGCCGCCGGACCACGGGGCGTCGTGCGTGCGCGTCGTGCTGAGCGATCCAAAGTTGCGGGCGATGTGGGTGGCGGAGCTGGATGAGATCCGTGGTCACATGAAGAAGACGCGTGCGGCGCTGGCGGCGGCGCGTATCAACTCGATCCCGATGAATCTGATCGGCTCCCAGAAGGGCATGTTCACGACGCTGCCGCTCAGCGAAGCGCAAGTGATGACCCTGCGCGAGGAATTCGGCGTCTACATGACCGACGCGGCGCGCATCAACGTGGCCGGGTTGCCGGAGAACGAGACGGCGCGCTTTCTGGAAGCGCTACAGGAGGTCACGGCACGCTAGCCGTCAGGCGGCGTTCATCGTCAGCAGATCGTAACCGGCGACCTGCTCGCCGTTCTGATTGGTGACAACGACATCCCAACGCACCTCGCCTTGATCCGGCTTGCGGAGTGTCTTGTCCTTCACGGTGAGCGCAACTTGGATGGAGTCGCCGGGCTTCACAGGTTTGACGAAGCGCAGATTGTCGAGTCCGTAGTTGGCAAGCACTGGGCCCGGATCGGGATCGACGAAGAGTCCTGCGGCAAAGGCAAGAATAAGATAGCCGTGTGCGACGCGGCCGCCGAACAGCGGATTGGCGCGCGCCGCCTCCTCGTCCATGTGTGCGTAGAAAGTGTCGCCGGTGAAGTGCGCGAAATGTTCAATGTCATCGAGCGCGATCTCTCGCGCCTTGGTCTTAAGTTGATAGCCTATTGGGAGATCATGGAACTTGCGGCGGAACGGATGCTCGCCGCTCGAAACGGGTGCGCCGGCCATGTAGCGGTGCGTGATTGCTGAGAGCACGCGTGGGCTGCCCTGCAGCGCCGTGCGCTGCATGTAATGCTTCACGCCACGGATGCCGCCCATCTCTTCACCACCGCCGGCGCGCCCGGGGCCGCCATGGATCATGTGCGGCATCGGCGAACCGTGGCCAGTCGATTCCTTGGCGCTGTCGCGATCGATGAAGGCGATACGGCCGTGGAAGCTGCCGGAGTCGAGCACGAGATCCTCGGCAAACGCGTTGTCGTAGGTGAAGACGCTCATCACCAACGACCCTTTGCCGCGATTGGCGAGGTCGGAGGCTTCCGCCCAATTGCCATATGGCATCAGCGTGGCGACCGGTCCGAACGCTTCGACATCATGCACCGCGCGCGCCTCGCGGGGCCGTTCGCAGCGCAGCAGCACCGGCGACATGAAGGCGCCCTTCTCGTTGAAAGGCGCAGCGTTGGGATCGCCATAGACGATCGACGCATCGGCGGCGATTTCCTTGATCTTCTCGCGCACATCATTCCGCTGGCTCGTGCTCACGAGCGCACCCATGCGCGTGGCCTCGTCACGCGGGTCGCCGATCGTGACCTTCTCCAGCCGCGCCTTCAGCGCGTCCTGCACTACGTCGAGCAAATGGGCCGGCACGATGCCGCGGCGGATCGCCGTGCACTTCTGCCCGGCTTTCACGGTCATCTCCTTGGCGACCTCCTTGATAAAGAGGTCGAACTCTGGGCTGTCGGCCTTCACGTCGGGGCCAAGCACCGATGCATTAAGCGAGTCCTGTTCGGCGATAAAACGCACACTCTCGCGCACAATCGCAGGATGCGCGCGAAGTTTGGCGGCCGTTGACGCCGAGCCCGTGAACGAGACGACATCTTGCGAGGTCAGATGATCGAACAGGTCGCCGGTCGAGCCCACGATGAGCTGCAGTGCGCCGCGCGGCAGCACGTTGGCCTCGATCATAATGCGCACTGCGGCTTCGGTAAGATAGCTCGTCGCGCTCGCCGGCTTCACGATCGCCGGCATGCCGGCAAGGAAGGTCGGCGCGAGTTTTTCCAGCATGCCCCAGACTGGGAAGTTGAAGGCGTTGATGTGCACCGCGACGCCCTGCAGCGATGTATACACGTGCAAGCCCTGAAACGTGCCGTTGCGCGAGAGCGCCTCGACATTGCCATCGATCAGGATGCGCTCGTCCGGCAATTCGCGGCGGCCCTTGCTTTGATAGACGGCGAATGTGCCGATGCCGCCATCGATATCGATCCAGCTGTCGGCCTTGGTCGCGCCGGTGTTGTAGCTCAGTTCGTAGAGTTCTTCCTTGCGCGCAGTCAGCGCCTCGGCGAGCGCTTTGAGCATTTTGGCGCGATCATGAAACGTCATTGCCTGCAGGGTCGATGCCGCCTGCTCGCGCGCGAACCGCATCATGGCGCCGAAGTCGAGCCCTTGCGACGACGTGAGTGCGACAACGTCGCCGTTCACGGCGGAGCGCAGTTCTGCCATTCCGCCAGAGCCAGCGATCCATCTTCCTTCTGCGAAGTTTTGGAGGGTGATCGGCTTCATCGTGTGCTCCTTCGCACTCCCACTCTGGTGCGCCCCCGTTAGGGGGAGCTGTCACGCGGAGCGTGACTGAGGGGACGACGCTTGTACTTGCAGGACGCGGCGCTCTCCCCTCCGTCGCGTGCCGTGCACGCGCCACCTCCCCCGGGGAGGACGAAAGTGTGTCAACTTCCAGTAAACTTCGGCGTTCGCTTTTCCATGAAGGCGCTGACGCCTTCCTTGTAATCGTGAGTGCGGCCGAGCATGCGCTGCGCATCGCGCTCGAGTTCGAGTTGCGCTTCGAGCGTGCGCACCCCGCTTCCGCGGATGAGCTTCTTGGTCTCCGCTAGGCCGCGCGTCGGCGCCGCGGCAAATTTCGCCGCTAGCGCATCCGCCTCGGCAGCGAGCTTATCATCGTCGACGCACTTCCAGATCATGCCCCACGCTTCGGCGCGCTCGGCCGTGAGCGGTTCGCCTGTCAGCGCCAAACCCATGGCGCGCGCCTGGCCTGCAAGGCGCGGCAGCGTCCAAGTGCCGCCGCTATCGGGAATGAGACCGATATTGGCGAAACTCTGGATGAACTTGGCGCTCTTGCCGGCGACAACGATATCGCACGCGAGCGCAATGTTGGCGCCCGCGCCCGCCGCCACGCCGTTCACGGCGCAAACCACAGGCATCGGAAACGTCGTCAAGCGCCGGATCAGCGGATTGTAGCGCTTCTCGAGCGACTCGCCCAGATCGACGCCCTCGCCTCCAGGCGCCACAGCGCGATCACCCAAGTCCTGACCGGCGCAGAAGCCGCGGCCGGCGCCAGTCAACACCAGCACGCGCGCTTCACTCTTCGATACCGACTCCAGCGCGCGCGAGACTTCGTCGTGCATTTGCACTGTAAAGCTGTTCAGCCGGTCCGGACGATTGAGCGTCAGCCGCGCCACGCCCGCGCCGATCTCAAGCAGAATGGTCTCGAAATCCATGACGCCTCCTGCGCATTGGCGTAAGCAAGAAGCGAGAACCGGTCAATTCACGAGAGAAGCAATGAGCGAAGCGGATGATTTGGCGCGACGTGTGGCCGACACCATGCTGTCGCGCGAAGGCACAGGGCCTGCTTGGGGACTGGTGATCGAAGAGGCGCGCGAAGGCTACGCGCGCGTGCGCATGGAGGTGCGCGCTGACATGCTCAACGGTCACGCCATCACCCACGGCGGCATGATCTTCGCGCTCGCCGACACCGCGTTCGCGTATGCGTGCAATTCCAGGAACGAAGCCGCAGTCGCGCAAAACGCGACCATCACCTTCCTGGCCGCCTCGAAGCTCGGCGATGTGCTGTCAGCGGAGGCGCGGGAACTTTCGCGCGCGGGCAAGAGCGGCGTCTATCACGTCAGCGTCAAAACCTGCGATGGCCGCGTTGTAGCTGAATTCATGGGGCTTTCCCGAACGATCGGCGGCGCCGTAATTAATTGACCGAGCGGTCAGTGATTGGTAGATTTTTCGAGCTCCGAAGGTGCGCCATGTACACGACCGACCTCACCGGGAAGAAGACAGCTGAGACCGTCGCTGAAGACCCAGCTTTGATCGCCGCCTTCGAAGCGCGCGTCGCCAATGACGAGTTCATCGAACCGAAGGATTGGATGCCGGAGGCCTACCGCAGGACGCTGATCCGTCAGATTTCGCAACACGCACACAGCGAGATCGTCGGCATGCTGCCTGAGGGCAATTGGATCACCCGCGCGCCGAACCTGCGCCGCAAGGCGATCCTCCTGGCGAAGGTGCAGGATGAAGGCGGCCACGGGCTCTATCTTTATTCAGCAGCGGAGACGCTCGGCACGTCGCGGGATGAGATGATCGAGGCGCTGCACTCGGGCAAGGCGAAATACTCGACGATCTTCAACTATCCGACGCTGACCTGGGCGGACATCGGCGCGATCGGCTGGCTGGTCGATGGCGCGGCGATCATGAACCAGGTGCCGCTGCAGCGCACATCGTATGGCCCCTACGCCCGCGCCATGGTGCGCATCTGAAAGGAAGAGAGCTTCCACCAGCGCCAGGGCTACGAGATCATGATGCATCTCGCTGCCGGCACA
>JAFEDV010000483.1 GCA_018241475.1 Pseudomonadota bacterium
CGCCGCGACGGACGAGCAGCACATCCTCGCCACGCAGACACACCACGCCGGCGGCTGCGATGGGCGCGCGCGGGGGAGCGCCGGCGCTCATGCGCACGAAGCCACGCCGCTCGCCCCGCGAGGGAAAGAAACAAGAGAACGTTGGCGTTTCCGCGCGCAGGCGTTGCTCGCGGGCGCGGCGGCCCCGGCGTGCGATACGCCCTCGTGCGCAAGCGGGGGAAGGGAGATTGCAGGCATCGTGCCGCGCCCATCATGCGCGCCTGACGCCAAAAGCAAAGATGCGCGACGCTTTCGCGCCGCGCATCCCGTTGGGCTTTCGCCCCGATTAGTATGAACGCTCCGAGTGGAGCATTCGGCCGACTAGCGGCGCTTCGCCTTCTTGGCCATCTTGCGCGGCGCCTTCTTGGCGGCCTTCTTGCGTCCGCCAGCCTTCTTGGCTTTCTTGGCGACTTTCTTTGCTTTCTTAGCCATGCCCTGGCTCCTCTATAGTCACGGCAACGAGCCGCAGTACGTCTTCATACTGACATGTGCAAGCACAAACGCACTCGAAAACTTTTCGCGCGATGAATTTGCAACACGCGCACACTGAGCGAAGTGCGCGCACATTGCAAGCGACGCGAAACGATTCGCTCTTGCGATGATCAGATAAGCGCGCGCGGGTTCATCACGTTGTTGGGGTCGAGCGCGCGCTTCACGATCCGCATCAGAGAGATCGATTCAGCGTCCTTGAAGCGGAGGAGGTCCTGCTTTCTGACGACGCCGATGCCGTGTTCGGCTGAAATCGATCCGCCGAGCCCGGTGGCGGTCTCATAGACCGCTTGAGTGAGCGCCGCGCCTGGGAAGCGGCCTGCCTCCATGCCTTCTGGCTGCACCACCGTGTAGTGGAAGTTGCCATCGCCCATGTGACCGAAGGCGACGATCCGCGAGCCGGGACAGTTGCGCTCCATCGCTGCGTTGGCGCGCTCCACGAACCACGGCGTTCGCGAAACCGGCACGCTGATGTCGTGGTTGGCCTGTGCGCCTTCCGGCCTGTGGCCCGCCGAAATGTCCTCGCGGATTCGCCAGAAATCCCTTGCTTGGCTTGCGTTTTCGGCGACTAGCACGGTTTCGCATACATGCGCTTCTGCGGCGCCGGCGAAGGCGCTTTCGATCGCTTCGCGGAAGCCGATTTCGCTCGCGGCTTCGAACTCGACCAGGGCCATCATCGGCGCGCCGGGCATCGGGTCGCGTCGAGCCGCCACGTTCTTCACGACCAGGTCGACGGAGAGCCGGTTCATGATTTCGAACGCCGCCACCGCCCCCGTCGCCGCCTTCAGCCGATGCAACAGGTCGAGCGCGTGACCCGCGTTGGCGACCGATGCGAGCGCGACGAGGTGCGCGCGGGGGCGGGCAAAGAGCTTGAGGCTTGCCGCCGTGACCAGTCCCAGCGTGCCCTCGGCGCCGATGAAGAGCTGTTTCAGGTCGTAGCCCGTATTGTCCTTCCGGAGTGACTTCAGTCCCGGCAGCACGCTTCCGTCGGGCAGCACCACTTCGAGACCCAGCACGAGGTCGCGCATCCTCCCGTAGCGCAGCACATGCACACCACCCGCATTGGTCGAAACCAGTCCGCCGATCGTGGCGGAGCCCTCGCTGGCCAGGCTTAGAGGGAAGAGCCGGTCCGAATCGGCAGCCGCCTGCTGCACGGTCGCGAGGACCACCCCGGCCTCCGCGATGAGCGAGTCGTTGGCTGCATCGAGAGAACGAATGCGGTTCATCCGCTTGAGGGAGACGAGCACCTCGCCCTGCGGGATTTGCGCGCCGACGAGGCCGGTGTTGCCGCCCTGCGGCGTGATCGCGGCGCCGGCGGTCGCACACAAACGCACGACATCGGCCGCTTCCTCGGTGCTCGCCGGCATCGCCAGGAACGGCGTCGCGCCCGCGAACTTGCCGCGCCACTCCCGCAAATAAGGCGCAAGATCGGTTGCTTCGGTGGCGTAGCCCTTGGGTCCAAGACGCGCCGCTAGGCGCTCGTAAAGTTCGGTCATGCCCGGGAAATTAGCGCGGGGCGGCGGCGCGAGCGAGCCGGTCGCGAATGGCTTCACCCAGACCGCGCGCTGGAATGGGCCCGACCGCGATCGCCTCGACGCCGCTCGCATCGAGCGCGCGCAAGTGCGCGTAGAGGTTTGCAGCTGCTTCCACCAGATCGCCCGACGCCGAAAGAGTGAGACCGCCCGCCGGCGCGGCGGCGCCGAAGGCCAAGTAGGCTTCCCCCGCGCGCGGCGCTTCCGCATCGAGTCGCAGCCGCGCCCGCGGCGCGTAATGGCTCTCCATCATGCCGGGGGCCTCGATCGATCGGCGCGCCGCCGCAAGCGGGCCGGCCGCCGCCTCGATCTCGTCGCGCATGATCGCGCCGGCCCGCAGCAATGCCACGGCGCCGCTGTCATCGACCGACACAATGGTGGATTCCAGCCCGATGGGCGAAGCGCCGGCGTCGAGCACCGCGCCGACAGCCGATCCGAGGTCCTCGGCCGCATGCGCTGCGGTCGTCGCGCTCACACGGCCGGACAGATTGGCGCTTGGCGCGGCGATCGGCTTGCCGAACGCCGCTATCAGCGCGCGCGCCGTTGGATGGGAGGGAACACGCAGCGCAATCGTCGTCAGCCCCGCGCACGCCAGCTCCGCCCACCGTGCTCTCCTCACGCCGCGGGGCGACGATCGAGAGCGGTCCCGGCCAGAAGCGTTCGGCCAGCCGGCGCGCCTTCGGATGCAATCGCGCCTCTCGCTCGGCCGCGGCAAGATCGATCACGTGCGCGATCAGCGGATTGAATTGCGGGCGGCCCTTCGCCGCATAGAGCCGCGCCACAGCCTCTGCGCTGGTGGCGTCGCAGCCAACGCCATAGACCGTCTCGGTCGGGAAGATGACGAGCCCGCCCGCCCGCAGCACCTGTGCGGCGCGCTCGATCTCGCTCATGGCGCGCGGCTGGCCTCGACGCGCACGCTGATGGTGACGTTTTGCGAGATCATGTCGTTGGCGTCACTATGGACGCCAATGTCGAAATCGCGGCGGCTGATGCTGAGATGGCCGGCCATGCGCGCGTGATCGCCGTCGATGCTGAGGGTGAAGGGCAAAGTCACTGGCTGGACATGGCCCTTGATCGTCAATTGTCCCGCCGCCTCGTAGCCTGCGCCGCTGCGCCGGATCGAGGTGGTCCGGAATTCCGCTGTCGGATGGGCTGCCGCGTCGAACCACTCCGCGGTTGGCAGGCCGCGGTCGTGGATGTCGACGCCGTCGTGCGCCGAGCCTGTCTGGATGACCACCACCGCGGAGGAATGCGCCAGATCGTTGGGATCGAAACGGATGTCGGCGCGCCACTGGCCGAACGCGCCGTTGAATGTCGTGTCGCCGTTCTCGGGGTCCTGATAGACGAAGCTGAACCCGATCGAGCTCGCGGCCGTGTTAACGCGCCAGCTGACGACGCCGCCCGGCGCCGTCGCCGGCGGTGCGGCGGTCGTCGTCGCGGCTGTTGCGGTGGCGGACGTGGTCGCGAGCGTCGATGCCGCACTTGCATCCGCTGCGAGCGTTTCGACCGTCTGGAACGTCGACGGCGTCTGCGGCGCAGCGCCGCCCATCGGCAGCGTGAACACCGTATAGAGCGCCAAGAGCGCCAGCAGCGTCGTGATGCTGAGCCCAAGGCCCAGCGTCGCCAGGCGCGTCCCATCGCGCGGCGTTCCGTCCTTCGCGAACGGCGCCCGCAATCCCGGGACCATATGCGCCATCACTTCGTCGCGGTCGAACAACTGATGCTTCAGCGCCGCCGCCGAGTGCAGCGCCGCCAGCGCCAGCGTCGCCCACGCGAGCGCCCAATGCACCTTAAGCGAGTTGAACGCCGCGGTGGCCCGCACGTCGTCGCCGGCATGCGAGAGCCCGAACAGGTCTGGCACGTGGAAGAGGCCGAAATAGCGGGTCGGCACCACCAGCGGATGATCGGTATGCACTGACCATCCCGCAGACACATAGAGCCATCCCGTCAGCGGCAGCGCCAGCATCACGACATAGAAGAGGAAGTGCGTGATGCGCGCGGTTCGCTTCTCCCACGTGGGCATGTGCGCCGGCAGCGGCGGCTGCGCGTGCGTCAGCCGCCAGCCGATGCGCACGAGGCTCAGCGCCAGCACCGTCAGCCCGATCGACTTGTGCAGCTGAAACGCCCGGAACACGCCTTCGCTCACATCGTTGGCTTCGGCCCGGCCGTGCATCCACAGGCCCAGGGGGATGTTGAACAGAATCGCAAAGGCGATCGCCCAGTGAAGGACGATGGCGACGGCGGTGTAACGCTGGTTGGTCTCGGCCATGATCGCGCTCAGGGTCTAAGCCTAGCCCCCGGCCAGGATGTTTCAACGGCGTCCATTCAGCCGTGCGTGAACTCGGTCTCGATGATGATCTGCACATCGTTGCCGGCAAAGGCGGTCCACTGGTTCACACCCCATTGGCTGCGATCGATGACGCCGTGCGCCGAGAAACCGATCGCCACCGCGCCCGCCCGGGCAATATCGTTGTGACCGCCGCCAAAGGTGACCTCGAGCGTCGCCGGGTGGGTCTGCCCGTTCATGGTGAGATTGCCGGTCACGCGCGCGGTGTTTTGGCCGGTGCGCTCGATCGAGGTCGAGGTGAAGGTGATCTGCTGCGTCGTCTGCGCGCCCAGCATGTTGCCGATGGAATGATCGAAGCCGCGTTCTCCGGCGGCGTTGGTCAGCCCGGTATCGACGCTCGTTGCGTCGACGCTCGCGGTCAGATGCGATTGCGTGGGGTCGGCCGGATTGAGGTCCAGAGCGGCGTCCTTGGTGTCGAAGCGCGCGGTGAACCACGAGATGCCCTCATGGCGGATGCGGAAGAGCACGGTGGTGTGACGCGGATCGATCCGGTAGGCGCCGGCGGGGAGGTCGACGGGCGTGTAGGTTTGGGGCGATTGCGCCTGGGACTGGGTCTGGGCGGACGCCAGCTGGCCGCTGAACGGGGACTGGGCATCGGTCGCGCCCTGCGCGCTGACACAGGCGGCCAATCCCACGCCTAGGGCAATAACCAAAGCACGCATGCACGATCTCTCCGCGTTCGTCCCCCGTGGCGATCTAGCAACGGCCCCAATGAGCCGCCATGCTAAGTGCGAAATGGTCGCGGGAACGTGATCTCGGCAAGTCGGCGGTGGAGACAGCGTCCATGGGCTATCGCGCACCGGTTGGAGACATGCGCTTTGCGCTCGAAGCGTGCGCCGACCTCTGGTCGCTAAAGCACCAATTCGCCGATATCGATGCGGATCTGCTGGAGGCCATCCTGGACGGGGCAGGGGCGCTCGCCGCCGACACGCTCGCGCCTATCAACCGCGCCGGCGACCGATCCGGGGTCTCACTTGAGGGCGACGTCGTCGTCGCCGCGCGCGGCTTCAAGCAAGCCTACGCCGCCTTCGCGGAGGCGGGCTGGCAGGGTCTCGCCGCCGATCCCGCCTATGGCGGGCAGGGTCTGCCGCGCGCCGTCGCGCTCGCCGTGTTCGAGACCATCCATTCCGCCAATATGAGCTTCGGCCTCCTGCCGATGCTGACGCTGGGCGCCATCGAGGCCATCGAACGGCACGGCGCCCCCGACCAGAAAGAGTTTTACCTCGCCAAGCTCATCTCCGGCGAATGGACCGGGACGATGAATCTGACGGAGCCGCAGGCCGGTTCCGATCTCGGCGCGCTCGTCACCAAGGCCACGCCGCAGGCCGACGGCTCCTACGCCATCACCGGCCAGAAGATCTTCATCACCTGGGGCGAGCACGACCTGGCGGCGAACATCGTCCACCTCGTGCTCGCGCGCATCGACGGCGCGCCGATGGGATCAAAGGGTATTTCGATGTTCATCGTGCCGAAATTCCGCGACGAGGATGGATCACGCAACGCGGTGCGCTGCATCGGCATCGAGGAGAAGATGGGTATCCACGCTTCGCCCACCTGCACCATGGCCTATGAAGGCGCGACCGGCTGGCTGATCGGCGAGGAGAACAAGGGCCTCGCCGCCATGTTCACGATGATGAACGCCGCCCGGCTCAATGTCGGCCTGCAAGGCGTCGCCGTCGCCGAGGCCGCGTATCAAAAAGCCTTCGCCTATGCGCAGGAGCGCAAGCAGGGCGGAGCGCTCATCATTGAGCACCCCGACGTTCGCCGCATGCTCACCCACATGCGCGCCAAAATCCAGGCTGGCCGCGCCATCTGCTACGCCACCGCCGTCGCCGCCGATTCCGGTGACAAGCAGCGTGAAGACTTGCTCACGCCCATCGCCAAGGCCTGGTGCACGGAACTCGGCGTCGAAGCCGCCAGCCTCGGCGTGCAGGTGCATGGCGGCATGGGTTATGTCGAGGAAGGCGGCGCCGCGCAATTCTATCGCGACGCCCGCATCGCCCCGATCTACGAAGGCACCAACGGCATCCAAGCCATCGACCTCTACGGCCGCAAACTGCTCGGCGATCGTGGCGAAGCCATGCGCGCGCTCATCGACGATGCACGCGAAGCCGGCGCCGCGCTCAAGAAAACCCACGGCGCCCGCCTCGTCATCGCCGCCGACGCCCTCGAAGAGGCCACCCAATACATGCTCAGCGCCGCCCGTGAAGACGCACTGGCCGGCGCTTTCGAATATCTGATGCTGGCGGGCGATATCGCCGGCGGCCTCTATCTCGCGCGTGGGCTTGCCGGCGCGCCCCGACACGCCGCCATGACCAAGGAGATCATCGCCGGACAAACCGCGCTCTTCGCCTATTACGCCGAAGCAGTGCTCGCGCGAGCGCCGGCCCGCGTGACAGCAATCCAGATCGGCGCCGCGGCCTTGCCGCCTATCTGACGCTCACCCTCTCCCGCTCCCGTTACAGCGAGTGCTTAGCCAATTGCGGGTGACCTGCGTTCGGCAGGCGTTTTGAATCCACTGCAAAACCAGTTGCCGTTCAGTGTGCGCTATATGGCGGGCTTTCGCCGCAGCCGCGCTAGGACGGGTTCAGCGTATATCCCTGCTGCTGCAGCAGCGCGATTTCCGTCATCGCCGAAAGCACCAGCCTCACGCCTGGCAGCAGCTCGCTCGCGCGAATGTTGGCGTGCGCCGCCGCTTGCCCGCACACATAGATATCGACGTGGTTGGCGATCAGCGCCGCAATGAGCGGAGCGTTTGGGTTGTCCTGTCCGGGCCGGGGATGGACGGTGAGATCGCGTGCGGCCGGACCGCGAACGACGATCGCCAGGTTGATGTTTGCGGGCGGAATGCCGGCGCGCGCGTGCATGTTGAGAAAGCGCGCCGCCGACTCCAGGCCGCCGTTCACGGTCCCTGGCTGCGCGGCCTCAGAAACATCAAACACCACTTTGAAATGCGTGTTCGCCGGTATCGGGAGGGCGCCCTCCACATCGGCGACGGGGCCATAGTGTTCAATCACCGGACCCGTCGTAAATCCGGGAGGATCGGCGTAAGCCGCAGGGGCAAGCAGCAAGACCATCCCCAAGGCCAGAGCTCGGAACGAAACCATCGGCGCACCTCGTTGTGTTTTCTGCTTCCAGCATCGCAGAAATCAAGCGCCGAGCGAAGCGCAACCTTTACCTCTGCGCCTCCCGGGCATGCATCATTTCCCTCCACGGGCCGAACGTGTGCTGGCGTTGCGAGAAGTGGTCCGCGTAGGGCGGGAAGGGCGCATCGACCGGCTTACGCGTCCGATCCGGGTAGTCCCGGTCGAGGCCGGCCCTTTGCGGGCGCGGCTGAACATTGATGAAGGCCGCGACGTCGAACGCTTCTTCCTCGGTCAGGCGGGGGCTCTCGTAGGTGACGCCGTAGGGCATGTTGGCGTGGATGAAGTTGGCGGCCGCGATGATGCGATGCATGCCGGCGCCGCTGTTGAAGCTGTCCGGCCCCCACAGCGGCGGATAAAGATAGCCTTGCCCGCCTTCGTTTCGCGCGCCTTGGCCGTTCGCTCCGTGACAGACTGCGCAAGTGCTTGCGTAGACCTCGGCGCCGCGCCTCGGGTCGGCGGCGCGATTCATGAGGGGCGTGGAGGGAACGCCTCTGCCGTCCATATGCGCCGGCGCAGCGTCGCTCAGAAATCTGATGTAGGCGATCATCGCCGCCATCTCCGGTGAATTGGCGGGCAGCGCGCGTCCGTTCATGCTGCGCTCGAAGCAGCCGTTGATCCTCTGGGCGAGGGTCTGCACCGCGTTCTCGCGCGCCATGTTGCGCGGATAGGCGTCGGCGGCGCCGATCAACGAAAGCGCGTAACGGCGGCGGCCGCCATCGAGATGGCAGGAGCCGCAGGCAAGGTTGTTTCCCGCATAGCGCATGTTCGCGTCGGCAGCGTTCGGTCCGACAAACGCGTAGGTGCGTCGGATCAGGGCCTCGCCATAGAGCACGGCTTGCTTGTGCGGCCCGTCCGCAAGCGTCGCCGGATCGGGTTGCGGCCAGGCGCGCGCTCCGGCGCTGTCATGGCTGTCGTGGGCGGCGTCGCACGCCGCTCCCGCCATCAACAGAAGCGCCGAAAGCAGGAGCTTGATGGACGGATTGCGCCTCATGGTCATACGCCTGCTCGCAACGCGGACTGCCGCTTCCTGATCGACAATCTCACTCTATGCAGATTTAGGCTGGATCGCGCACGCCCAATCCGGCTGGGCCGCTGACGCAAGCCAGCATGGCGCAGGCGGCGCAACTACAGACCGCCGGCCCCCAGCGGGGCGCTTTGATAGGCCGACGGAGCGGCGGATCATTGCTGGTTTCCGGCCCTATAGGTCGAAACCAGCGTTGGGATTGGCTTCCCACCAATCTGCCAGGTTGCTGGCGGCCGCCAGATAAAGGAGGCGCGCCTCTGGATCCTCGGCGGCAGCGTTTAGGCATGCCCACGTGTACTTCGCCAAGTGTGCATCTCGATGCGTCGCCGCGCTCCATGCGAGCGCAGCCACTCCCGAAATCGGCGTGGGGTAGGTCCATCCGGTCGCCAATGGTGTCCGCCCAAGCGTCGCCCGAAAGCCGAGGACGTACGTTGCCGCGACACGCAAACAAGTGCGCGGATCGCGAGACACCGTTGCAAGTCCTAGCACAGCTTGCGGCATCGTCAGGCAATGCGTCCAGCCGTAAGGCGCGTGCGCTGGGTCGTCCTGGAGCATCGATAAGGCGGCAATTCGCATTAGCTCACGTGCGGCGTCTTCCAGCGGAACGGCCGCTGTGGCCCGAGACAGGATTTGGGCCGCATGGCCGCAGGCCTCGACAGCAAGCATAGTCGGCGCGATGAAAACGTGCGGCGAGGCGACTGGCGCCGGCGCCGCCAGCGCATCGAAGAGCGCGTCGGGGCCGTCGTCGTCTTGATCACCATTGACCCAGGTGAGCTTGAGAGCGGCGTCAAGCGCAAGCGCGCGAACGGGCGCGCGCAATAGAGAGCTTAAGCCGCCGAACTGTGCGCAGGCGCCGGGGAGAGCGTTGAGCAGGATAGGCGCATGGGCGGCGGCAGCCAGCGAGGGGATGACGGCGTCCGCCAGCAAGGCCCTCAGTTCCTGCGCAGATCGCTTAGGGGCAAGGAAGCTGATGGCGTCATCGGCCGTATCGGCATCGCCGTCGCGGAGAGCGATCAGCAAGGAATGCTCGGCAGCTTCTGCAGTCGGAAACGAAGGGTTTCGGGCCGCAATTTCTTCACCCTCGGCGTACTGCGCCGCTATTGCTGCGATGCGGAGTCTCGCCCGCGGCCGCAACGGTGGCTGAACCAGCGGCAGCAGGGCGGCGCGGGCCAAGAGTTCCATCGGCGCGTGCAACGTGAACGACGTCGACCGCTCCACCTTGGGTCGCTCAATGGCGCGCGCAGTCGCCCGCACAAGGGTCGCGTCGCTCAGCTGCTCCAGGACGGCCGGCTCTTGCGCTTGATCGGCAATGTCGGCTGGAAGCGCTCGGAGGGCGTTGACCAGGTGTTGCATTCTACGTCTTGTGCAAGCTAAAGTGCACTTTAGGTCAAGAGCTTCTGTGCGCCGCATGAAGACAGCGCCGCTGATTGATATTGGCGAGGTCGCTCGACGCGCTGGCGTTGCAGTGAGCGCGCTTCGTTTCTACGAGGCGGAAGGGCTCATTGAATCGGTGCGCCCACCGGGCCAACGCAGGCGTTTTCACCGAGCTGTCTTGCGGCGAGTGGCCTTCATAAGGGCTGCGCAGTCAGTCGGTCTCACGCTTCATGAGATTAAGTCATCGCTTGCTCTGCTTCCGAGCAAGCGGACGCCTAACAAGGCGGATTGGGAGCGGATCGCCGCCGGTTGGGCTCCGCTGCTTGACGCCAAATTGGCTGAGCTCACCCGGCTGCGCACGGCTCTCACATCCTGCATAGGCTGCGGTTGCCTTTCCCTTCGACGATGCGCTCTCTACAATCCTGGCGATGCGGTGCGCGCCAATGGCCCCGGGGCGCGCTATCTCCTGGGGGACGATCCGCGCGTCATCATGCGCAGAGGGCGGGCGGACTGAAGTGCGCTGGCGGCGCAAAGCTCAATCGTTTGCGCGCTCGCCGCTCGCCCTATCGACCAACGAAGTCTGGCTGACCGCCTCGGCGAAAATCGGCGCCGCTTCGTTTGCTAGCGCGCGCCCGCGAGTTGCGGCTTCGTGCTCGCCGCCGCGTCGGCCAGGGGCAGTACTCGTTGCATCTGTCTTGGATTCGTTTGCCGGAACAATAGCACCGCCAGGAAGCACCCCGGCGCTTCCCACGCGCCGGTTCTCCCGCCTGCGGGGTCGATGGAAAAAGCGAACCTCGCAAAGCGCACGCTTTGGCGAGAACGACGGATTGTGCTTAGCTCCCGCCCATGTCCATGGACGGCCTCGAAGACGAAGTCACAGCCGATCGCCCGGCGCGGCCGTCGCTCATCTATCCGCTGGGCGATCCGCCCGAAGCGGGCGTCGCTCGCGAGATCGCGCCCGGCGTGCGCTGGATCCGCATGCCGCTGCCGTTCGCGCTCAAATGGATCAATCTCTGGCTGTTGGAGGACGGCGACGGCTGGACCGTCGTCGATACCGGCGTCGCCATGGAGCAATCGCGCGAGCACTGGCGCGCCATCTTCGAAGCCGATCTGCAGGGCCGCCCGGTGAAGCGCGTGATCTGCACGCACATGCATCCCGACCACATGGGTCTCGCCGGCTGGATCTGCCGCAAGTTCGACGCCGAATTCTGGATGAGCCGCCTCGAATACATCACCGGGCGCATGCTGGTGGCCGACACCGGCCGCGAAGCCCCGGAAGAGGGCGTCAAATTCTATCGCGCCGCCGGCTGGGACGAGGATGCGCTCGACTCTTACAAAGTCCGCTTCGGCGGTTTCGGCAAAGCCGTTTCACGCATGCCTGATGCGTACCGCCGCATCAGCGACGGCGACGTCATCGCCATCAACGGCCGCGATTGGCGCGTGATCACCGGCAACGGCCATTCTCCCGAACACGTTTGCCTTTGGCAGAAAGAATTGAAGCTCTTCATCTCCGGCGACCAGGTGCTGCCGCGCATCTCCTCCAACGTGTCGGTGTTTCCAACCGAGCCCGAAGGCGATCCGCTTGCCGATTGGATCAATTCCTGCCACAAGCTGCGCGGCGCCATCCCCGCCGATGTGTTGACGCTGCCCGCGCACAACGAACCCTTCGAAGGCTTGCACGATCGCCTTAGCAATCTGGTAGAAGGTCATGAACGCTCGTTGGCTCGCATCATGAAGCGCCTCGAACAAGAACCGCGTCGCGCCGTCGATCTGTTCGGCGCGCTCTTCGCCCGCAAAATCGGCGGCGATTTGATCGGCATGGCCACCGGCGAAGCAATTGCGCACGCCAATTGCCTGATCGGCCGCGGCCTCGCGAAGCGAACAACAGACTCACAAGGGATCGTTCGCTATGAACCGGCTTGAACCGTCGAATCCCGAGCACCGTTCCAACAACGCCATGCTCTGCTTCTGCATCGGCCTTGGCCTTCTCGCGCTCACCTGGATTCTGGGCGTCGGCACGGCGTTCACTGCGGCGCTCTCCGGTGGGTTGGCGGGCGTGGCGATGGGCGTGCTTGGCGGCATCGCGCTCATGCTCGGCGCCGGCGCTGGCGTCGTGATGATGTTCATCGGAGCGATTTGGATTGTCATTCGCGTCGTTTCCGATCAAACGACCGACGAAAGCCGCCAGCGCTACAAGGACGTGCAGCGATGATCCTTTCCACCACCTTTGACGTGCCCGGACGCCAAATTGCGCAGAACCTCGGCATTGCGCGCGGCAATGTGGTGCGCGGCCGCTCGATCGGGCGCAATATCGTCGCCGGCTTCCGCATGCTCGTCGGCGGCGAAATCCACGAATACACCAAGCTGATGGCTGAAAGCCGCGAGCAGGCGCTCGATCGTCTCATCGAGCACGCCCAGTCGCTGGGCGCCGACGCGGTGATCGGATTGCGCTTCGATGCGACGGAAGCCGGTGCGCAAACCCCGGCGACGGAGGTTCTGGTCTACGGCACCGCCGTCAAGCTGGCCTGAGGGGCTTTGAACGGCGCCGCCTGCGCCAGCCGCCATGCCGCCAGCGCGACAATGCCGGCTGAAAGATCGAACATCGTGCCGAACGCCAGCAGGAAAAGGGCGTGATGCGTCAGCATGTGAATTGTCGGCGCCACCGCGACCTCTCCCAGCCGCCAGTCGGCTGCGCGTCGCAGCAGCCAGTCGGCGACTACGACGAGCGCGGCGAGGCCCGCAGCGGCGGGAACCCAAACCGGCACGTGCGGCAGATCGAGCGGCAGCCCCGCAATCACGTGCGGCGAAGTGAACGCCACCAGCGCCAAACCGTAAGCCGGCGTCATCCAGCCATGCGCGAGCGATCGCCACGTCGCCTGCGCGGGGCGTGCATGCGCGCGCGCCAAGCGCGCGGCTTCGCTCAGGCTCCAGCGCACATCCCCCTGCAAGCGCCAAACGAACAGAACGCCGACCGCGCCCGCCAGTCCGACAAACGACCCGACGATGCACGCAGCAAGGGCGGGGCCGGCAAGCGTTGCGATATTGAGTGGCGTCGCCTGCTCGGCGCGCAGCAAAGCGCGTGCGCCCAATCCGGCAAGCAGCAGCAGCGCGATGGGCGGTGAGATCAACGCGATCGCGCCGGCGCCGATCGCCGCCGCGAGTGCGCCAAGCGATTGCGAGACAGCGGCGCGGTCGAGTGCGTTGCTGTTGGTAACCGAAGGGAGTCGCCCGTCCATGCCTCAAGTCATGGCGGAACGTCGTGAAATCGCGGTAAACGCCTGGATAACCAAGCGTTTACCACGATAAAGCGCCCCTTAATGCGGGCCGGGATTGAGCGCCGGGCCTTCGCCGTAGGCGTGGCCGTTGCGGCCATGCGTCTCTTGCTGGTGCTGCTGATTGGCTTGCTGCTGCGCTTGTTGCTGCGCGGCCGCGCGCGCCGCGGCGTCCGTTGTATCCTGTTGGCTCGCCTCGGCTTGCCAGGCCGTGTCGTGGGAATTGCCCAGAGACTGGAAGAAGCCCTGGTAGATCGCGCTCGCGTCCGGTCCGCCATAGGTCCAGCACAAGGCGATCAGATCGAGCCCGCTGGGGCGATGCGAAAGCGCCGCCGTCACCGGACGCTCGGCGCCACTGAGTTCTGCACGCTGAATCGGCCAGAACCCCGACGTATCAACCGACTGGCTGGCAACCGCCGCATTGTGATGAGGGAACATCGGCGTGACGGAGTTCGCCACCGTAAGCCAATCCGCAACCGGCATCGGATCGGTCAATGCGTGGATGCGATTGGCATGGGCGGTCGCGGTGCCCGCGTTTTCCGCTGTGAGCACGTAGCATTCATTGTTGGCGTTGCCCGTCAGCACGACCGTTTGTGGATTATCGCGCTGCACCTGCGTCACCCACCCCGATGGCGCGTTGAAGGTCACGCGGCCGGCGGGATCGTTCCAGGGTCCGGCCAAGGCGACGCCGGCAATCGTCATTCCAACACCGACAACGGCGGCGATCTTCAGCGCGCGCATGAGCGGGTTCCTCCACGAAAACGCAAACAGCCCTCAGGCCTCGAATCTCGCCACGAAAAGGGTCCCGTCAAGGCCCTCGAGCGTCGCGGGCCAGGTAGAACCGGCCCGGAAAGCGCCTATTGTGGCGAAAACCGGGAGCGAGCCTCATGAGCCTGCGCGGCAAGACATTATTCATCACCGGCGCCAGCCGCGGCATCGGCCTCGCCATCGGTCTCCGCGCCGCTCGCGACGGCGCCAATATTGTGATCGCGGCCAAGACGGCCGAGCCGCACAAGAAGCTCCCCGGGACGATCTACTCCGCCGCCGATGAAGTGGAGAGAGCCGGCGGCAAGGCGCTGCCGCTGATTGTGGACGTGCGCGAACCGGAGAGCGTGAATGCGGCGGTGGAAGCCGCCGTCGCCAAGTTCGGCGGCATCGACATTTGCGTGAATAACGCCTCCGCGATTCAACTCACCGGCACGCTCGCCACCGACATCCGCCGCTATGACCTCATGAACCAGGTCAACGCGCGCGGCACGTTCATCGTCTCGCGCGCATGCCTGCCGCATCTGCTCAAGGCGGCCAATCCGCATGTACTGATGTTGTCGCCGCCGCTCGACATGAGCCCACGCTGGTTTGCCGGCCACGTCGCCTACACCATGGCCAAGTACGGCATGAGCATGTGCGTGCTGGGGATGGCCGAGGAGTTCAAGAACGAGGGCGTCGCCTTCAACGCGCTTTGGCCCCGGACCGGCATCGCCACCGCCGCCATCCAGTTCGCTCTCGCCGGCGAAGAAGGCATGCGCCACTGCCGCACCACCGACATCATCGCCGACGCCGCCTACGCCATCTTCAACAAGCCGTCGCGCCAATGCACCGGCAATTTCTTCATTGACGACGTATTGCTCTATGGGGAAGGCGAACGCGATTTCGACAAGTACCGCGTCGATCCGACCAAGAACCTGATGCCCGATTTCTTCGTACCTGAAAATACGCCGCTACCGCCTGGTGTCAGCTTGGCGGCGAAAGCCTAGGTTTGAACTGACTCATTGCGACCTTGCCGATTGTGGAATGGGCTACGCCGGCTCGTGAAACGGCTCACCCGAGCAGCGTCGGTTCGCGAATGAGGCGGCACGATTCCGGCATGATTGCGCCGCTGCGATCAAAGCGGAGCACCACAACCCAGTCGTACACGTCAGGCGGCCAATTGCGTCCGGGGAGGGCCGCAGAAGGATCGAGACCCAGATCGCGCATCAACCTCGGCAGCTCGCTGTGATGCCAAGCTATGAGAATGGTGCGCCCAGGAGCGCCTTGTCCCAGCCATGCCGCCAAGTCTCCGACATCGCGATCATCGAACGGTTGTTGGATCGGCACTCCGGAAGCGCGGCTCAGGGGTTCGAGGGTCAACCGCGAACGTTGGCTTCGATGGCTGTCAGCAGCGGCGATCAGCGTGTCGACACGCAACCGCTCCGGTCCGAGCGGGAATGGCCGAAAATAGCGTGCATAGGCTCGCGCGCGCGGCTCGCCCGCGGGGCTCAGCCCCGGCCCGCGTTCGGCCTTCTCGGCGGGCCTGACGATGAGCACGGTGGCATTGGCTAATCCCGCCCCGCCGAGACGAATTCTATTGTGTTGATGGGCCGACGCCGGCGAGATCGTGACAACGACGAGCGCCCAGACGAGAGCGGCCAGCAGTCTCATCGTGCTTTTTCCCATCTGCAATGGTCGCCCCGCTCGCGTCGATTCAAGCTCAGGAGTACGAGCCAATATTGGCGATTTTCCGGACCGCTTGCACCTTGTTGTTGCTCGGCCCGCTGTGGCGTCAGGAAAGAACGTGCTTTGTTACGACAATTTGTTGACACTCGCCCGCGATCATGCGCGCCACTGGAAGCACGAGAGGCATTATGATCGCCAAATTCGCCGCCGCGATGGCGCTCGGTGCGCTTGCCACGCCGGCGCTTGCCGATAATTTCGTTCCGAGCCGCCCGGGCAACACCGAAAGCCCGATTTCCTCGCCGACAGGTCGTTGGCAAGTCGAAACCGAAATTGGTTCATATTCGGTTGGCCACGGAGATGACCGCTCCTGGAGCGCGCTGCAGACCAATTTCCGCTACGGCCTTGCACCCGGTTGGGACGCCCAGATCATCGCCTCGCCGTTTGTCGGCGAAGAGGTGGGTGGGGATCGGGCGCAGGGCTTCGGCGATACGACGCTTCGCCTTCACCACAACCTCATCGGGGAAGATGGGAACGGCCCGGCCTTCGCGTTGATCGGTTTCGTGACGCTGCCCACTGGCACGAACGGCCAAAGCGACGGCGCGGTCGAGGGCGGCGTCATCGGGACGGGCTCGTTTGCGGTCACCGGCGCCGACGGCATCACCTATACTGCCGGCGCCGCGGCCGTGAGCGTCAGTCATGAGTACAAATCTGACGTCTTCGGTGGGGTGAACCTCACCCACCAATTCACCGACGCGTTCTCGGCCTACGCCGAACTCTTCGCCGACCGCAGCCAAGGCCAAACCGCCACCACATTCGACATCGGCGGCGCCTTCCTGAGCGACGCGCGGACGCAGTGGGACGCCGGCGTCGACATCGGCCTCACCGACGCCGCCGATAACGCCCGCTTTTTCGTCGGCTGGGCGCACCTTTTTTAGCTGGCGGCCGGGAACCTTTTCCGTTCCTTGCCATCTAACGGGCTAGAGGTGCGGCCGTGAACGTTGCCCGCGACTATGAAAGTCTGAGCGAATTGGAACTCGCCGCGTTCGCGCAAGCGCGGGATCCGCAGGCCATTCGCATCATTACCACACGGAACAACCAGCGCCTCTATCGGGCCGCCTGGAGTGTGCTGCGCAATCGCTCCGACGCCGAGGAGGCGGTGCAGGACGCCTACGTCAAGGCATTCACCGTCGGCCGGTTCGAAGGCCGATCTTCGCTCGCCACGTGGCTCACCCGCATCGTTCTAAACGAGGCGCTCTCCCGCAAGCGGGCCAACGAAGCGCGCAAGCGGTCGCTGGCGGACGCAGACATCACCCAAATCGACGACTATCGCGAGAAACTCATGAGCGTATCCTTCCGCTCGCCTGAATTCCAAATGCTGCGCGCCGAACTGGCGAAGGCGATCGAAGCGGCGATCGCACGCCTGCCTGAGGATTTTCGCACCGTTCTCATCCTCCGCGACGTCGAAGGGATGAGCGTCGAGGACACCGCCAACGCGCTCGATATTCTCTCTGCGACGGTGAAGACGCGCCACCTGCGCGCCCGTCGACGCCTGCGCCAGGAAATCGATCCGGACTTCCGCGCCGTGCTTGCAGACACGCTGCGATTCGACGGGGAGAATTGCGAACGCATGACCGCGCGCGCGATTGCGGCCCTCACAAACGACCACGGAGAAGGGGCATGATCATTATATCAATCGTATTGTTTCTGGTGGCCGCGTTGTTCGGCCTCTACATGGCCGCGCGCATCTTCGGCGGGAATTTGCCGCCCTGGATCGTGGTGATCCTGCACGGGGTTCTGGCCGCCTCCGGGCTGCTCGTCCTGCTCTATGCGCTCTTCGCCGGCGCGCAGGCCGCTGCCGTGGTGATTGGCGCCGTGTTGCTGGTGATCGCGGCCCTCGGCGGTTTCTTCATGTTCAGCTACCAGCTGCGCAAGGCCGCGCCGCCGAAGGCCGTCGTTGTCGTGCACGCGCTCGCCGCCGTGATCGGCGTCGTCTGCCTGCTGGCCGGCGCCGTCGGTATTGCCTAGCTAGCGTTCGATCGACACCTCAAGGTCGGCTGACAATAGCGCCGCGGCCGCCCGCCCTAAGCGGATTGCGACTCGCCAACACACATCGACGGCAGTTGGCTGGGCGACTTTCTTGCACGAAGGCAAGGAGCGCATTGCCGGATTCCCACGCGAGGGGCTGGCGCATTTCCGCCGGGCTCCTTATGTCCGCCCGTCAACCGGTAACGCCGCGAGTCGCATGCAGCCGATCATTTCCATCAAAGGCGTCGCCAAGACCTATGCGTCGGGTTTCGAGGCGCTGAAACCCATCGATCTGGAGATCGAGAAGGGTGAAATCTTCGCGCTCCTTGGTCCGAACGGGGCCGGCAAGACGACGCTCATCAACATTGTTTGCGGCATCGTCAACAAGTCGGCCGGCACGGTCGTCATCGATGGCGAGGACAACGTCGCCGCTTACAAGTCCGTGCGCAAGAAGGTCGGTCTCGTTCCGCAGGAACTGCATACCGACGCCTT
>JAFEDV010000484.1 GCA_018241475.1 Pseudomonadota bacterium
AGATGGGCCGCCGCCGCGTTCCATCGAAATCGGCGGCCGCGGCGTGGTGTTCCATGAGTTCTGGCACACCAAGAACGTGCCGGCGAAGCTCGATCGCGCGAGCGCCGAGCCACAGGAGAGGGCGTTGTCGTTGGAGCCGCCGAAAGGCGGCGTGCGCATCCGCTTCGTCGACACCCCGCCGGAAGATCCGGAGGCGCCGCCGCCGGACGCTGCGCAGATGAAGCAGCTATTCGCAGCGATCGGCGCACCGAACGCGTCGCGCTACCGGCCGGGTGAGAATCATCCCGCCATGCATGTGACGACCTCGCTCGATTACGGCATCGTGCTGGAGGGCGAGATCACGCTGATCACCGACACGGGCGAAACCCTTTGCCGCGCCGGCGATGTGATCGTGCAGAACGGGACGAGCCATGCCTGGGCCAACCGCTCCGGCAAGATGGCGCGCATGTGCTTCGTGCTGATCGACGGCGAACACGAAGAAGGGCTCGCGCCTTGAGCGGCGTCTCTGCTAAGAGCGGACCTCTGGGGGTTCGGGGGCGCTTATGGTTGTAAACAGCATTCTCTTTCTTCACCTGCTTGGCCTGATGATGGGCGCGGGCGGCGGTTTCGGCAGCATGATCGTCATGCGCGTTGCTCTGAGGCGTCCGCCGGAGCAGGCAAACGCACTGCGCAGCGTCGGGCCCGCTCTCGGCCGCTTTTCTTCCGTCGGCTTGATCGTCATGCTGATCACCGGCTTTGCGCTGGTGTTCTTGAAGTACGATGGCTTCGGCAATCTGTCGCCGTTGTTCTGGGTGAAGATGGCGTTCGTCGCATCGCTCACATTGGCTGCAATCACGCTCGAACTCACCTATGGCGCGGTGAAGCGCGGCAATATGGAGGCGGTAAGACGCTTGCCGGCGCTGGGCCCGTGGGCCGGCTTGTCGTCGCTGCTTGCAGTGGCCTTTGCTGTGTTTGCGTTCCACTGAGCCTGACAAATTTGTGAGACAAAGGCAGGGCTTGGCCAAACGGACGAGCCTATGCGCACCGCTTGGGAAGCAGCGGCGGCCGAACAGCTTGCATTTGGGCGGCTGGAGGCGCTCTGCTCGCTTCTGCGGGACGAGGAGAAGATCACCATGCGAATGTTTCTAGCCATAGGCGCGCTCGGTCTGGCGATGGCCTCGGCGTCGTTGGCTTATGCTGGCGAGGGCGGCGCGCCGCCGCCGACCGACCAGCAAACCTGCCAGCAGCACCAAACCGGCAACACGGTGGCCGGCGCGGCCGTCGGCGCCGTTGTTGGCGGGATCGTCGGCAGCAACGTTGCGGCGCACGGCCATCGCGGCGCGGGCACCGCGCTGGGCGCGGCGGTCGGCGGCGTGACCGGCGGGGTCATCGGCCATAATTCCAGCAACTGCGACGCCGCGCACGATACGCCGGAAGTCGTCAACACCGGCAAACCGGACGAGCCGCCGCCGCCCGCGCCGGCCCCGACGAACTATCCGCCGAAATGAGTTGAAGCGGGCGGTGCGTGAAACGCACCGCCCCTTCCTTCAGATCTTGCTGATCGGGATGCGCTTGGCGGCTTCGCGCGCGCGATCGGTCTTCGGCAGCGTCACGCTGAGAACGCCGTTCTTGAACGTCGCTTCCGCGTGTTCGTCATCGACCTCCGACGGCAACGACAGGACCCGCTCGAAACGCCCATAGAAGCGTTCGGAATAGCGCTTGTCCTTGTCCTGCGATTCGGTGCGCTTTTCGCCCTTCAGCGTCAGGACGTTGTTCTCGACGCGCAGTTCGATGTCCTTTTCGTCGAGACCGGCCAGTTCGGCGGTCACTTTCACCGCCTTATCGGTTTCGGATACTTCGACGGACGGCCAAGCCGCGCCCGAGGCGCCGCCGCTGAATGGCGCAACGCCGAAATTGCGGAAGGTGTCATCGAACAGTCGATTCATTTCGCGTTGCAGAGTGAAGTAGGCGCCATCGCCGCTCCAAAGATCAGGCGTGCGGCCGCGCGCCCTCGGAACGAGGTCTGTCATCGCAAGCTCCATTGTCTGAGGCGGCGGGGACTGCGCCGCCAAGCAATGAGCTAGTATCGCGCCGACCGCCTTCAAGGCGTTGATCGGCATCAATGGTGCGACGGTTCCTGCACGCTTTGCAGATAATTCACCAGATCGTCGATCTGACTGGGCGGGAACTGAAACTCAGGCATGTCCGGATTGCCGACATGAATGCCCTCTGCGAACGCTTCGGCGAGATCCGTGACGGGATAGCGCTGCGACAGCGTTCGGAACGGCGGCGCCATCGGGTGCGGGCTTTCGCCAGTCGGCCCAATGGCGTGGCAGCGGGAGCAGTGGCTTTCGGCCGTCTCTCGGCCGCGCTCGATGCTGGCTGCTGCGCGGGCCGACGGCGGCGTGGCGTGGGCCGCGCAAGCGGGCGCGATGAGCACGGCAATCGCTGCGGCAAGCGAACGGAGGGGAAAGCGCGACATCCAAAATCTCCTGCCCCGCACCAAAGCCCCACCGCATTGCGCCGTATCAAACGCATCGACTGCAGTTTTCCTTTTTCTGAATTGCGGCTGGCTTTGGCCCACGGCTAGAAGTCTGTCGACGGGGCGACGAATGCTGGTTCGTGCGACACGCGCGCTTTCGACATGGATTTTGCGCGCGCTCTTCTATGCGGCGCTGTTTCTGGTTGTGGTGATCATGCAGGCGGCGCTGACGTCGGCGCTGCGGCAGCGCGGCTGGAACGGATCGATGTCGCTGCTCGCCGCTGGCGCGGTTGTACTGATCGCGGTGCTACTACTGGTGCAGCTTGCCGCATGGCTGCGGCGATGGCTGCATGAACGCCGCGAAATGATGCGTCTTCGGCTTAAGCTCCCATCCGGGCCGACCTGTCTTGCGTGGACGCCGGGGCCGGAGACGGATTCGAGTGCGTCGATGCCGTGGGAAGTCGTCGGGCCCATGCGCGCGCGGTATCCGGTTCTGCCGCGGCGGCTGGGCATCGAGGGCTATGCGATCACTGAGTTCGAGGGGAGTGCGACGGGGCGCGCCAAGAACATCCATCTCGTTGACGCTTGGCCGTCGGACATTTTCTTCCTCGCGGCCAAGGAAGCGCTGCAATACGCGCGCTTCCAGCCGAGCCTGGACGAACATGTGCGTTACGGCGCCAGCTATCGGATGCCCTTCGTCTTTCGGCTGAACGGACTCTCGCGGCTTGCGGACACGGGCGCACGCGCAAAGGCCCTGCGACCGATTCTGCCCGCGGCCCAGCGCTTTGTGGAAATCCTCTCCGCGCGGGCGGCGGACATCCGCATTCGCAGCCATTAACACGTTGATCTTTCTTAACTTAACGCGGCATCAATCTTTTTAAGCGCTTGTTAACGCTTTCGGTCAGCCGAAGCGTTTGCTTCGCGCGCGCGCTGCGTGAGGATGACCGTGGGGTCCGGCGATTCGTTTCGCCGTTTGGATGATTTAGGGGTCGGCCTTTGGACGGCGCGAACTTGAGCCTTATCGCCGCGGCCGGCGCGGCTGCGATTGCAATCGCTGCGATCATTTGGGCGCTGCGCGTCACCGAGGGTGCGCGTTCGAGCATCGAGGTGTGGAAGCGCCGCGCGCGCGAAGTCGAAGACGCGCTTGCAGGCGCTGACGGCGTGTTCGGCGCCTTTCCCGGCATCGTGCTGATCTGGGATGAAGCCGGCGGCGCGGCGAATGAAGCGGATTGGGGCAAGCCGCGCATCTACGGCTCGCCGCTGGCGCTCGCGAGCCTGTTGCGTTTTTCCGACACGGCGCATGCGGCCGAGCCGTCGGTTCGCATTCTGCAAGGGCTTGGGGTGTTTGACGCCCAGGACGCCACCGGCGGCTCCACGCGGCTTGCGCCGGCGCTGGCGCGGCTGCGCCGCGAAGGCGCGCCGTTTTCGCTGACAATCTCAACGCCGGACGGCGTGTTCGTCGAAGTTGACGGCCGCACGGCCGGCGCGCGGGTCGTGGTTTGGATCCTCGATGCGAGCGTGCGCGGCGTCGAGCAGGGCGGTGCACGCGGGCGCATCGAGGAAGCGCGGCAGGTGATTGCGCGCGATCCGGCGGCGTTTCTGGAGATGTGGGGCGAAGCGCCGTTGATGGCGTGGCGCGTAAACGGCGCGCTCAAGCTCGAGTGGGCGAACCCGCGATATCTGACGGCGCTGGAAGCGAAATCGCTTGAGCAGGCGATTACGCGCAATCTGCAGCTCGATCAGGCGGCGTCCGACCTGGCGCGCAAGGCCATCGACAGCGGCGAACTGCAACGCGAGACGCGTTCAGCCGTGGTCGGCGGTCAATTGCGCACCCTGCAAATCCAGATTGCACCGGTGGCGGGCGGCGCGGCCGGCCTGGCGCTCGACGTGACCGAAGTCGAGGCAGGCCGTGAACTGCTCGCCAAGCAGCAGCGCGCGCACGATGAGACGCTGGACCACTTGGCCGAAGGCATCGCGGTGTTCGATGCACAGAAGCGGCTGGTGTTCCACAATCGCGCGTTCGAGCAAGTGTGGCAGCTGGACCCCGGCTTTCTCCAGGATCGGCCGACGCATGCGGCGTGGCTCGATCATCTCAAGGAGAAGCGCAAGCTGCCGGCGCACGCAAACTATGCCGAATGGCGCGCGGGCGAGCTGGCGCTCTATCAGGAGGTGGCGGAGCTGCCTCAGGATTTGTGGGTGTTGCCGGACGGCAAGATGCTGCGTGTGGCGCGCCAGCGCCACCCGAGCGGCGGCCTGCTGATGATCTTCTCGGACATCACCAACGAGGTGTCGCTGCGCAGCCAATACGATGCGCTGTTGCAGACTCAGAAGGCCGCGCTCGACAAGCTGCACGAGGCGATCGTCGTGTTCGGACTCGACGGGCGTCTGAAACTCTCGAACGCCGCCTTCTCCACGATGTGGAAGCTCGAAGCCGACGCGCTCGAGGCGGACATGCCCTACGACAAGGTCGTCGCCGCATGTGAAAAGCTCTTCCACGATCGCGCTACCTGGGCGCAGGTGCGGGCGCGAATCACTGACCCCTCGCCGGAAGCGCGCACGGAATATCGTGGCGAAATGCGCCGTTCCGACGAAAGCATGCTGAAATTCCTGACGCGACCGCTGCCGGACGGCGCGACGCTGGTGGCGTTCCAGGATATAACCGCCGACCGCCGCGTCGAGGATGCGCTGCGCGAACGTGCGGAGGCGTTCGAAGCCGCCGACCAGCTGAAGACGCAGTTCGTCGAAAACGTCAGCTACCAGCTGCGCAACCCGCTGCAGGCGATCCACGGCAACGCCGAGATGCTGCAGCACAAGATTTTCGGGCCGCTCAACGATCGCCAGAGCGAGCAAGTGGCGTCGATCATCGAAGCGTCGGGCAATCTCTCGAAGCTGATCGACAACATCCTCGATGTGGCGATGGTCGAGGCCGGCAACGTGCAGCTCGATCCGGGACCGATGGACATCTACGAGACAATTGCTGAAAGCGTGCAGATGGCGGCCTCGAAGGCGCGTGACACGGAGGTGCCGATCCGCATCAAGTGCGACCCGAAGATCGGCGCGATCGAAGCTGACCAGAAGCGCATCACACAGGTGATCGTGAACCTCTTGTCGAATGCGCTGCGCCATACAGAACGCGGCGACACCATCACCGTCGGCGCCGAGCGGCTCGACGGCGTGGTGCGGTTGACGGTGCAGGACACCGGCAAGGGCATGGCGTTCGACGCACAGACGCGTGCGTTCGATAGCTTTTCGTCGGGCGATCGACGTGGCGCGGGGTTGGGCCTCGCGCTCGTGAAGTCCTTCGTGGAAATGCATGGCGGCTGGGTGGCGCTAGCGAGCGAGCCAGGGCGCGGCGTCACCGTGACGTGTCATCTGCCCGCGACCGCACCGATGACCGGGCCGCCGCCATCGCTGCCAGAAGCCAAACCGAGAAAGCGCGCGGCGGCCTAGCACTAAATCTCGTAGCCGAACCGTTCCACCCAGCGACCAAAGGC
>JAFEDV010000485.1 GCA_018241475.1 Pseudomonadota bacterium
CGAAAAAGGCGTGCCGATCTTCGTGCCGGCGTTCTCGGATTGCTCGGCCGGCTTCGGCATCGTCAAGCACCAGGTCGAGCGCCGCAAGGCCGGCAAGCCGTATCTCACCATCGACAGCGCCGGCGATTTTCGCGAATTGACCGAGATAAAGCTGGCCGCCGGCACCACCGCCCTTTTCATGGTCGGCGGCGGCGTGCCGAAGAATTTTGCGCAAGACACCGTCGTCTGCGCCGAAATCCTCGGTCACGACGATGTCGAAGTGCACAAATACGCCGTGCAGATCACGGTGGCCGATGTCCGCGACGGCGCCTGCTCTTCCTCGACGCTGCAAGAGGCGGCAAGTTGGGGCAAGGTTTCCACCGTGCACGAGCAGATGGTGTTCGCGGAAGCGACGAGCGTTGCGCCGCTGATCGTCAGCGACGCTTACCATCGCGGCGCATGGCGCAAGCGCGAAGCCCGGAACTGGGCGAAGCTGTTCAAGTAAGCGCCGTAGATGCAAGTTGGAGCGCGCGGCCTCCGGCCGCGCATAGTTGTGCCAAGCGTTGGCATTGTCGCCGGAAGCCGCGCGCTCCAACCTCCCAACAGTCCGCTCATCTTGCCACGACTAACCCGGTGCATACGTCAGCCTCAAGCACTCCTCCCCGACCCGATCGCTCGCCAGCAGTCGCAGCGGCGGCCGCGCTTCTGCGAAATACGGACTGCCGCGCCCAAGCACGAACGGCCGCAAATAGAGCTGATATTCATCGATCAGCCCAAGTTTCGTCAGGCTTGCCGCGAGCTTCGGCCCGCCGACATCGATGCGGCCATCGAGATCAGCCTTCAGCTTGCGGATCGCGTCTTCCCAATCCGCGCCGAGCAAGGTTGCGTTCGGGCCGACGGATGTCAGCGAGCGCGAGACCACCCACTTCGGCTGCGCGCGCCAAGCCTTTGCGAAATCACCTTCCGGCGTGTCCCATTCCGGTTGATCCTCGTCCCAATAGCGCATCACTTCGTACAAGCCGCGCCCGTAAATGCTGCCCGCCAGACCACGCGTCTGCTTGATGAAGTGCTGAAACAGCTGCGGACCAGGTGCGAACCGGTCGTGATCGACGTAACCGTCCAGAGACACATTCATTCCGAAGACGAGCTTGGCCATATAAATCTCCTACGCTCCCTCTCCCTCCTTTGGGAGGGAGAGAGTCGGGGTGTACGAACGCGTTTTCTGCTGCAGTCTCACCCGGCGCTCTCCCCTCTCGGGAGGCGTATAATGAACTCCCTCGGAAAATGACTCGGCAAGAATTGCCGGAGCCGCCAGAGACGCGCGAGCAACCACGTTTCTGGAAAAGCGTGTGTCACTCTCGCAGGGGCAAGCGTGGTAGTCATCGCCGCTGCGGGCGCGAGCCTCACTCGCGCGCCATCGCAAAGCAGCGGTCGAGCCAGTGTTGGTCGAAGCTAAGCGCAGCAATCTTGTGCTTGTCGAAGGCAGAAGCCAACGCCACCCAATGTCCTGGCGTCGGCTC
>JAFEDV010000486.1 GCA_018241475.1 Pseudomonadota bacterium
CGCCATAGCCCGACCAAAGCGGCGGGTTGCCCGGCGGAGCGCGTTCGATGCTGAGAACCTGGTGCGGGATGGGCGGATAGCCTCCCATCAATTGCACGCCTAGCCCGTTGCCCGTGCAGATGAAGGTCGACAGCGAGCGGACGCTGATCGCGTAGTTGTAATCAAGATCGCGGCTGTCGCCGGTGATACGCACCAAATAGTGGCGCGTGCCCACCGTCAGGTACGCGGTGTGGGGGTCGACAAGGCCATATCCGGTGATGGCGCGCGTCGGGAAGCAGTCGTCGTGCGGCGAGGACGGCGTGGCCGCCGCCGGCGCCAACGGCGCCATGCCGGCGGACGCCGCCATCAGCGCAGCTATCAAAGCCAAACGAAGGTTCATGATCGTTCTCCTTATGACCCTTGCGGCGCTGGCTCGGGCGCTCGTTCGATGTTTGTGATCGGATAGGTGCGTCTCGGGCGCCCGCCGGTGACCTCGACGCCGAGGCCGTTGCCGGTGCAGATCCATCCCGTAGTGGAACGCAGGACGATGGCTTCGCTCCAATTCAGGTCCCTGGCGTTCCAGGTCGTGCTGAAGATGTAGTCACGGCTGGCCCCGACATGAACCTTCACGCTGTGCTCATCGATGATCGAGTAGCCGAGGATGGAGCGGGAGGCGAAACAATCGCGGCCGGAGGGAGGCGTCTCGCTCGCAGGCGTGGCGCAGGCGCCAAGCGTCAACAGGACGGCGAATAGAGAGCCGAACAACGACCAGCGCAACATGACCCGCTTCTCCTTGTCTCCCGTCCCATAGAACAGATTAGTACGGCAAAGCGTTTTGACGGCGCGCAAGCGGGCCGGTAGGCCATCAACAATGAGTGAAGTCGACCTGCCGCACGTGCGCGGCCAGCTGCTCCGCGGCGAAAAGCTCGCGCCATTCACCTGGTTCAGGGTGGGCGGCCCCGCGGACATCCTTTTCTTGCCCGCGGATGCCGATGACCTCGCGCAGTTCATGGCGGCATTGCCTCCACGTCATCCGGTCCTGCCGATCGGCGTCGGCTCCAATCTGATCGTCCGTGACGGGGGCGTCGAAGGGGTGGTGATCCGCTTGGCGGGGCGCGCCTTCGCGCAGCTTGAGCCGCTCGACGGCGCGCGCATCAAGGCAGGCGCCGGGGCGCTTGACTCCATGGTCGCCAAAGGCGCCGCAAAAGCGGGGATCGCCGGCTTGGAGTTCTATGTCGGCGTGCCCGGCACGATTGGCGGTGCGCTCACAATGAATGCCGGCTGCTACGGCCGCGAGACGAAGGACGTGCTTGTCGAGGCCACGGCGCTCACGCGCGCGGGCGCGCGGGTGACGATTCCCGCATCCGAGTTTGGCTTCGATTATCGACACAATGCGCTGCCGCCGGATCTGATTTTTCTCGACGCCACGTTTCAAGGAACGGCGGACGCCCCAGACGCCATCAGCGCCCGCATGGCTGATATCACCGCCAGGCGCGAAGGCAGCCAGCCGATCCGCGAGAAGACCGGCGGTTCGACGTTCAAGAACCCCATGGCGCCAAGCGGTGAAAAGCTTTCCGCATGGAAGCTGGTCGATGAAGCTGGCATGCGCGGTCATCGCCGCGGCGGCGCACAAGTGAGCGAGAAGCACGCCAACTTCCTGATCAACACGGGCGAAGCGACAGCCGCCGACATCGAGGGCCTGGGCGAAGACGTGCGCGCGGCGGTGCGGGCCAAGCACGGCGTCGAGCTGCAATGGGAGATCAAGCGGGTGGGGCGCGCGCCATGAAGTTCTTTCAGATTGCTTTCGGCGTCGTGATTGTTGCGCTTGGGATCATGATGCTGGTCATCGCCTTCCGCAGTAGCGAGGCGCCGGGCGCCGCCCCCGGTCAGAGCTTTATCGCGCCGCTTTCACTGATCGGCGCGGGCGCGCTCGCCATCACCTCCGCCCGCAAGCGCAGGCGTTGAGCGCGTTTGGTTAGCGCCGGTCAATCTCTTTGAACTCAGAATTTACTATAAAAAACAGCAACTAACAGCGACGTCATCACCATGCCTTAACCCCAAGGCGTTTCATTGTGAAACTCTGGCGCTGACGCAGAAATGGCGTTCACCCGGGCGGTTGGTGAGGCGTGTGCATGGCCCGCGTTGCGGTCCTTCTTGGGGGTCTGAGCCCCGAACGGCCTGTGAGCCTGAGCTCCGGGCGCGGCGTCGCGGCCGCGCTCACCCGGCTTGGCCACGACGTCATTGAAATCGATCCGCAGAATCCCGGCTGGATTGCCGAATTGCAGGACGTGCAGCCCGACGCCGTGTTCAACGCGCTGCACGGAGAGTGGGGCGAAGATGGCCGCACCCAAGGCGTGCTCGACTATCTGAAACTCCGGTACACCCATTCAGGCATGCTCGCCTCCGCGCTCGCCATGGACAAGGACAAGTCCAAGGCGATCTTCGCGCATGCGGGCCTGCCGCTGGCCAATGGCAGGCTGATGCATCGCCGCGAGGCCGCGAAGACGCACCCGATGGCGCTTCCCTATGTAGTCAAGCCGAACGCGCAGGGCTCGTCTGTCGGCGTGTTCATCGTGCGCGAGGGCGCCAATCGGCCGCCCGAACAATTGCTCGATCCGGAATGGACTTTCGGCGACGAGGTGCTGGTCGAAGAATTCATCGACGGCAAGGAGCTGACTGTCGCCGTGATGCACAATCGCGGGGCGCTCGCTGTCACTGAAATTCTGCCGGCGGGCGAATGGTATGATTTCGACGCCAAATATTCCGAGGGCGGCTCGCGCCACGAAGTGCCGGCGCAGATTCCGCAAACCGTCGCCGACCAGCTCATGCGCGCCGCCGAGGCGGCGCACCACGCGCTCGGCTGCCGCGGCGTGACGCGCGCCGACTTCCGCTATGACCCGAAGCGCGACCGCGTCGCGCTGCTCGAAGTGAACACCCAGCCCGGCATGACGCCGACCTCGCTGGTGCCCGAGCAAGCCGCCCATGTCGGCATGAGCTACGATCAACTCGTCGCCTGGATCGTGGAGGACGCGTCATGGCCGCGATGAAGGCGCGCCGTCCTGGCCGCTCTCCCGCGGGCGGCCCGAGCCGCGGACGGCGCTATGTCGCCCCGCCGATGCCGTCTTCGATGCCGCGTCTGGCCGCCATCAAACTCAGCGGCGGTCTCTCCGCCGAGGACGCGCAAGTGTCGGGCAAGAGCCTCGCCTTGGCGGTGACTGGCCTCTTCCTTTTCTGTGGCGCGGCCATCGCCGGCGCCGCTTGGCTCGGCTCGTCGCTGTTCGATGCGCGTGAAGCCTTCGCACGCACCGCCGACGCCAGCGCCGCCGAAGCCGGCTTCACCATCGCTCATGTCGCGGTCGCGCCGATGCCGCACGCCGCGGCCTTGTCGCCCGCGCGCATGCAGGAGGTCCGCGCCGTCATCGTGCCGGAGGGCCGCCACTCCATCATTTCGCTCGATCCGCAGGCAGTGAAGGCGCGTGTCGAAAGCCTCGACTGGGTCGCTTCCGCCCGCGTGCGCCGCCTGTGGCCGTCGACGCTGCAAGTGGAAGTCGCCCGCCGCCAGGCCTACGCGCGCTGGCAGGAAGACGGCGAAGTCGCCGTCATCGACTCCAATGGCGAACGTCTGCTCGCCGAACGCGCCGCCGATCATCCAGAATTGCCGCTGGTTGTCGGCGCCGGCGCCGGCCCCGCCGCTGAGCCGCTGCTGGTGGCGCTGGAAGCGTTGCCGCAAGTGCGCTCGCATCTGAAAGCGCTGGTGCGCGTCGGCGAGCGCCGCTGGAATCTCCAGCTTGCTTCCGGCACGGTGGTCGCGCTGCCCGAAGAGGGCGCACCGCAAGCGCTTGCCGAACTTGAATCGCTCCAGGTTCGTTATCGTCTGCTCGATCGTCCCGTCGCCGGCATCGATATGCGCACGCCGGGGCGTTTGGCCGTACGCGTGCAACCCGAACTCGCAGGCGGACCGCATCCAATGATGGGAGGGGCGTGATGAGCGCCGTTCTCGATCTCGTCGATGCGGTCGATGACGACATGCCCCTGCAGCGTCCGAGCGCGCCGCTGGTCGCTGCGCTCGACGTTGGGGTGTCGAAGACGGTGTGTCTCGCGGCCCGCCGCGATCCCGTCCTCGAAATGCATCCAGACCGCCCGATGCGCGTGCTTGGCGTCGGCGTGCAGACGGCTCCCGCGGTTGCGTCCGGCAAGGCCGCCGATTTCGACGCCTGCGCGCGCGCCATTCAGGTCGCCATCGAGGAGGCCTCGTGCATGGCCGGCGCGCGGATCCCGCGCGTCGTGGCGTCATATTCGGGACCGGGCCTCAACGCCCGCATCGTGCGCGGCGCCGCGCGCGTGCGCGGCAAAGTCATTGGCGAACGCGATATCGATGCGGTCGTGCAAGCGGCCATGCAAGCCGCTCCCGCCCCGCAGCTCACGTTTCTCCATGTCGAGCCGCTCCGCTACAGCATCGACGACGGCGAGCCGACCGCCGATCCCGTCGGCAAAACTGGCGGCATGCTCGCACTCGAGGCCTGTGTCGTCACCGCGCCGACCGCTGCGCTCAACGCGCTGAAGCAGTGCGTGCAGCAAGCCGGCGTCGAAATCGAAGAGATCGTCGCCGGACCCAAGGCCGCCGCCTTCTCCGCGCTCACGCAAGAGGAGCGTGACGCGGGCGCCGTGCTGCTCGATCTCGGCGCCGGGGCGGTCGGCGTCAGCGCCTTCTCGGGCGAGGGGCTCGTCCACGCCGAAACCATCGCCGCGGGCGGCGTGCGCCTCACCCGCGACCTCGCCCAGCGTTTGGAGACGACATTCGCCGCCGCCGAGCGCGTCAAGCTTGCGTTCGGCGCCGTGGGCGGCGCCTGCGATCCGCGTGAGGCGGTGCAGACGCCGCGGCTTGGGCCCGATGGCAGGCTCGAAGCATCCACGACGCTGCGGGGCGTCATCGCCGAAACCATGACGCCGCGCCTGGCCGAGATGTTGCTCGCCGTGCGCGATCGTCTGACGCGCGCCGGCCTCACCGGCGAAGACACGCCCAAACGCGTGGTGCTCGTCGGAGGCGGCGCGCTCATACCGGGCGCGCGCGATCTCGCTGCGGAAGTCTTGCGCCTGCCGGTGCGCATCGGCCGCCCGTTCGAACTCTGCGGCTTCGACCACGGCGAAGCGGGACCAGCCTACGCCGTTGCCGCCGGTTTGTTGCGCTATCGCCTGGATAATCCGACGCTCGACGATGTCGAAGATAATTTCCAGCCGACGCTCGCGCACGCCGCCGCTCTCATGCGCAACACCGCCTCGGGCGCCTGGAACTGGCTGCGCGAAAACTTCTGAGCGCGGCGGCTCAAGCCTTCAACGTCTTGTCCGCAAACTGGTCCGCGTCGAGGAGCCATGTCTGCCCCTTGACGCCTTCGAAGGCCAAGCTCTGGGTCTTGCCCGAAACAATTCCATCGCTGGCGACGCAAGCACGTGGCGGCAGATCGTCCCAAGCCAGACCCGGCGGATTGCGGCTCGCGATGCAAGTGCGCCCGGACGACCACCAATTGTGCTGCGGCTCGAAGATTCGCGCTTGCGCGCCCTCCGCGCCCGCGAACAGGAGCGTGAGAGCGATGCCAGCAGTGAGGATAATGCGCTTCATGGGCATGGGTTCGGTTCCTTCTAGAACGAACGCGTTATCGAAAACACCGCTGCGGGATCGCCACGTGAGTCGCCCAGATCGTTGTCGACATAGGTGATCGCAAGATCGACAGTGTCGAAGCGTCCGGTCAGGCTCACCGACCAGTCCGAGCGCGAATGCGCATCGGCGAGATGACCTCGCATGCGGCCGATGCTTGCGCCAAGGGTCACGGGCACGCCGAGCACCGCTCCGATCGGCGTGCGCGCCCGCGCGACCACGTAGAGGCTGTCTTCGCCGCCGAGGTGAGCTTGCTTGGGCCAGTAGATGATCGACACCGTCGCATCGATCGGGCCGACGGGCCGCGATGCGCTTGCCTGGACGGACACATAGTCGGCGCTTGGATCCCGTGGGTAGGTGAGTGCGTTGATGCCGATGCTGAGATCGGTTTCACCGATCTCCAGTGTTTTTGCGCCATAGAGCGCCAGTTCGAGGTTGCCGTGTTTGGCGATGCTCGATCCGCGCGCGCCAAAATTCCAATTGTCAGGCAAGCGCACGTCGACGCCGCCCTGCAGCGCCGGCTTGCCGCCGGAGCGACTGGTGCCGCCGCGCCGGTAATCGGAGACAAGCGCAATTGTGCCGGTGACGCGCGCGGCGTCCTGGCGCGGGGGTGCGCTCGTTTGCTTCTCAGGGGCAGCGCCGGCGACAGTCGCGACCGGCATGAGCAAGTCGGCATTGTCGGCAAGATCGGGCTCGGCGCAATCGAGGACACCGATGTAGGCCGCTTCGCAGTGGCCCGCGTCGCGCCGGAAACTATCCGGCGCGAGCGCAGTCGCGGCGCCGTTCGGCAACCCCGCCCACATGCAATGCGGTCCCCACCCGCGCCCCGCGGCGCGATGTGGTAAGCCTATGCCAACCCCGCCGCGCTGGCCATAGGTCTTTGGTCGTGGCCCTTACGCCTGTGTGGTCACGGCTTCGGCGTAGCTTTCAGTTTCGCCCTTATCGGCCGCCGTCGGCGCCAACAGCTTGCGGAAGACGAACGCGAACACGAGCAGGACGACAGCGCCGACGCCAATGATCGCCGCATGCATTGTCCAGAACGAGGCGCCGTCCATGTGCTCGATCAGCCCGGCGACACGGCCGGTGGCGAAGTTGCAAATGAACAGGTGCAGATAATAGACGCCGATGAACACGCCGCTGACCTGCTTCGGCGCCGCGCGTGAATAGAGCGCAAGCCCCACCGGGAAGATCATCGCAAAGCCGACGTCATTGATGATGTGGAAGCCCAGGCCCCAGATCAGCGAGGCCTTTTGTCCCGTCGCCACTTCTTGCGCGCTGGCCGCCGCCAGCAGGAGCGGCGCGGCCGCCGCAATCAGGGCGCCGATCGCGATCTTGATGATTTCGTCCGGCTCCTTGGCGTAGCGCGACCAGATCGTCCAGAACGCCAGCGCGCCGCCGACCGTGAACGCCGAGATGAACGCGTCGAGCGACACCAACCACGTCACCGGCATCGTTTGGCCGGAGATCGCCGCCGCGCCCGGAATCCATGACGGCAGATTGGGCACCGCGAGATTGTAGTGATCGTTGCCCCAAAGCAGGTAGGCGTTGAAGATCTCCTGGTTGCCGATGGCGGTCGCCGCCAGCACCGGCAGCAGCGCCACCAGCACGGCGATCGTCGCCCAATCGCGGCCGGTGAACTTCTGCTGCGCCGCCTTCGCCGCCGCACCGCGCGGACGTTCGGGCGGAAGGTTCTTGCGCCCGGCAAGGTAGATCACCAGCGCAACCGCCATGCCGACGCCGGCGGCGCCGAAGCCCCAATGCCACGCCACCTTTTGGCCGAGCGTGCCGATGATCAGCGGCGCCACGATCACCGCGACCTGCACGCCGAGCAGGAACACTTGGTAGCCGTTCGAGCGGCGCAGGTCGTCCGGCTTGTAGAGTTCGCCGACTTGGCTGGCGATGTTGCCCTTGAATAGACCGACGCCAAGGAAGAGGCACAGGATCGCGGCGACGAAGGCGACGTCGAAGGCCATCAGGAAGTGACCAAGCACCATGATGAGCGCGCCGGCCGCAACCGTCTTGGTGCGGCCAAGCCACTGGTCGGCGATCCAGCCGCCGAGAATGGGCGTGAGATAAACGCCGCCCGAATAAAGGCCGGTGATCGCCGTTGCCGTCGCGACGGGTGTCGCTAACTGTCCGAACAACATTTGCAGGAAGCCGCGAAACGGCACGAAGGCGGCGACGTGCTCGACATGCCCCGGCAGCAGCAAATACTGCGTGAGGTAAAGCACCAACAGCGCTTGCATGCCGTAGTAGGAGAAGCGCTCGAAGCCTTCGCAGAAGACCAGATACCATAGCCCGCGCGGGTGGCCGAGTACGTCCTTGCCCGCAGTTCGCTGCGCCGCCGCTACCGCCGTCATGCCGCCCCCCACTGTCTTGCGTCCCGGTGGCCTTATTCCAGGCTCGCGCGCCCTATGACAAGCAAACGTCGCAGAGCGGGCGAGTGAAGCCCTTGCATTTGCGACCACTGACTGCGCCGCCTTGAACCCACGCCGTGCGCCGACTAAGCCGGAGCCGGGGACGGCAAGGGACACTCTATGCGCACACTTCTGCTCAGTTCTGCAGCGGCGGCCTTGAGCTGCGGCGTCGCCTTCGCCACCGCGATCGACAATCCCCCGCCGCCCACACGCTCGCCGTTTCCGGTCCAGCGCGGGACCGCGCCGCCGCCGCCGGCGCTGGGACCCAGCACGCAGACGCCGCCCCCGGAAGGTCAGGCGCCGGGCGGCATCGATTTCGGTCTTTGGCGCGGCGCCGAATCCGCCCCCTATTCGCTCAACTTCTCCAACCTGATTGCCGCGCGCGAGCAGGGGCGCGACGCGCCGCAAGTCCGCGCCGATCTTGAGGCCAACGGCTTCGCGTGCGAGGACGCCATGCGTCTCGACTGCCGCATCGAGATCCGCGAGCAGGCCTGCTCGTATGAATGGTATGTGGTTGTCGAAGCTGGCCGCGCCGCGCCGGTGGCCGCGTTCGAAAAGAGCTGCGGCGCGCGCCGATAGAGGGTGGAGATGAGATACGCCGCCGTCGCCTTAGGATTGGCGCTGTTCACGGCGGGTTGCGAAACCATGTCCGACGTCGTTTCGAGCGCCGGCGCGCCCGCTGCTCCGATGGCGCTCGGCGACTGGACGCATGCAGCGCCGGCCGCAACGCTGGCGCAGTTCGAAGGCGTAGTGGCGACGCGTTACACCGTGGGGTCGTCGCTGAGCGACGCGGCCGCCGATCTTCGCCGCAGCGACTTTTCCTGCGCGGCCAATGTCGACACCACCGGGCGCGGCGATCCGCCAGCGCAAATCTGCCGCAGGACCGTCACCGCCGCCAATTGCACCGGCACCTGGCAGGTGCACCTCTTCGACGCACACGGCGCCGGGCGGATTGCGCGCGCCCGCGCTTTGTTCGACCGACGCTGCGGCAGAGAGGGCCTACTGGGCGGGCCTAGCTGAGCGCGGCGGCGTGGCCGGCGCCGCGTCGGCGCCAAGAAATGCTTCGATACTGTCCGCGTCGAGCGTGAGGTACGGATCCACGTTGGTGTGGAGGGTGGCG
>JAFEDV010000487.1 GCA_018241475.1 Pseudomonadota bacterium
GGGACTGGAGGCGCCGTTCTTCGGCGGCCGCGGCGCCTGGGAATGGATGGCCCACACGCGCCGGGAGAATTGGGCTGGCGCAAGCGGTAATCCCGGCGCAATCTGAAAGTTATGATAGACGGCCATCGCAACCGCGACGCCATCTACGTTGTCGCCCTGGGCCTCGTGCTCAGCGTGCTTGTGGCGCTCGCGTTCTCGGTCATCGACTATTTCACGCACGCCGGTTAGCGCAGTCGCGGCGCGAAGGAATGTCGGACGGAGTGCAAATCGTCCCATCAAGCTTGCCTGCGACACGGCGGCTATGGCGAATCCAGTGTGCGCGTGAAGCTCCTGCCCGGCGATCGTATCCTCGCCGCCGTCAGACTGCTCCAGCGACCGTGTCAGGCTTGCCTGGCCGGGCCCTCATCCACATCCTCCAACACGCCGTGCGCCTCGGCGATCTCTTCATCGGCGCTGAGCGCGCCATCGGAGGCGCTCACTCGCCGACATGCCCACCACAGCACCAACAATCCGAGCACTGCTGACAGCAGCGAACCGCCAAGCACGCCAAAGCGCACGGGCGTCGCAAGCTCGCCGGCGCCAAAGGCGAGCCCCCCAATAAACAAGCTCATGGTGAAGCCGATGCCCGCCAGGATCGAGGTTCCGACAAGTTGCAGCATTGTGCCGGGCGGCCGCTGACGGGTCAGCGCGCCCCCAACATAGGTTCCGACCGTAATGCCTATAGGCTTGCCCGCTACGAGGCCCAACGCGACGCCAAGCGCGACCGGGTGAACCGCCGCACCGATCCCGGCGCCGTGCAACGTCACGCCTGCGTTCGAGAGTGCAAAGATCGGCATGACCGCGAACTGCACCCAATGCTTCAACGCGTGTTCGGCCGCCAACAGCGGTGAGCCGCCATCAGCCCGGCGCATCGGCACGCACATGGCGGTCAGCACGCCGGCCATGGTGGCGTGCACGCCCGAGAGCAGCATAAAACCCCAGAGCACCAGCCCGCCCAGCCAATACGCCCAAAGCGCGGTCACGCCGGCGCGATTCATCATCAGCATGGCGGCGAATGTCGCCATCGCGCCGCCCAGCGCCCAGCCCGTCAGATGCGAGGAGTAAAACAGCGCAATGACCAGAATTGCGCCGAGATCGTCGATGATGGCTAGAGCCAGTAGAAAAAGACGCAATCCCGGCGGCACGCGGCGGCCTAACAGCGACATGACTCCAATCGCGAATGCGATATCGGTGGCGGCCGGGATCGCCCAGCCGCGCAGATAGCTTGGCTCCCCTGCATTGATCGCGACATAAATGAGCGCCGGCGTCGCCATTCCCCCCAAAGCGCCGGCCAAGGGCAGCGCCGCCTCGCGTGGATTCTTAAAAGGGCCTTCAACAGTCTCGCGTTTGAGTTCAAGACCAACATAGAGAAAGAAGATCACCATCAGACCATCGTTGATGATGAGATGCGCTCTCAGCGGATGCGCAGCCTCGCCAAGCCCAATGTCAAGACCGGCGATCTGCTGCTCGAGCAAATTGCGGAATGTCTCTCCTATCGAACTGTTGAGCAGCAGGAAGGAAACGACCGTTGCGCCAAGCAGGACAAGACCTGCGCTCGAGTCGCGTCGCCACCATGGTTTGCTCGCACCTTTCAACGCCATCACGATTCGCCCATCAGCCTTGTGCAGGCTGTTTAGACTGGAGTGATGGCTTGCGGCGACCGGTTTTGTCTGGGTTCCGCGCAAACGCCGCGCCTCCCAGGCGCGCGCCGCAACAGACCAAGCGCGCCGGCCCGCCAGCTCAACGCTCGACCGTCAACTGGCGCGACTGGCGCGCCAATCGCGCGTGCCCCTTTGAAGCGTTGGAAAGACTATCGCCGCTGGGAAGGGAGTCTCGTTTGCCGTCGCAGCAAGTCCGCTTTCGGTCCCTTCGCACTCGCGGTGCGCCGCGCACGGAAAGTCCTTCACATTCTAGACTGGTGCGACGCCGCCGGTTTGAAGAGAGCGGCGGCGCGTCGCCTCGCCGAAGCCGGATGCAGGACCAAGCAAATCGCGGCGATCACCGGCCACAAGACATTGAGCGAAGTCGAATGCTACACCGTGTCGGCGGATCAAGAACGCATGGCGCGCGAGGCCATTAGTCGGCTGATTCTGAGCGGCACGCAGTGTACGAAATGAGCTTCGCCGCGCGGTCAGTGGCGGACCTCGCGGCGATTGCGTTGCGTCTACAACTCATTGACAAATGTGTCTGAAAACGGCGTCCGCGGGTGAATTGGGAGGGATGCGGGTCATTGGTGAATCGGGTTCAGAAGATGGTGGTGAGTTCACGTATTGGCCGCCCTGATCAAAAAAGTTGCGAAAGGATGTGACCGAATCAGAATCCGTATCGCAGTTGATGTTTACTAAGGTCCAGGTGCCCCAAAATGGTCCCGCGACGTTTGCGTCGTGTCGTTCGGATGAGAACACGAGTGCCATCAAGACTTGGTAGCTCCTTGGCGCCGGTCGGATATAGTTTGCGTAGTAGACCTGAACTTGACCGTAGTTTGGGTCCGAGACTGATCCGACCGATATCCAACTGATCGGCGCGCCTACTCGGTCTCGGCTCGGAAGAGCTGCCGTTTGCGCGTGCGCCGGTGCGAGCAAGCCAAGCAGGAAGATTGCAGAAGCTAACAACCAACTGGAATTGCGCATTGTGTGCATCCATACTCGGTGTTCGTACAACGGCTTACGCCCGTTTGCCCGTCGCGGCAAACGCATGATCAGAGTCGAAGTGTGACCGTCCGCAGGCACCGAATGCCTAGCGAACGCCGAGTGTCAAACTTGGCCTCACCTGATTGTCAAACTCCTTGATAATCAAGGACCGCAGGGCGGGGGTGGCGCACCCGACAGGATTCGAACCTGTGACCTCTGCCTTCGGAGGGCAGCGCTCTATCCAGCTGAGCTACGGGTGCGGAAAAGCGGGCGCAAGCTCTAGCGGAGTGCGTCGGCGAAAGCGAGGGGCGGCTTTGGATCACGTCCTCCCCGCCAGGGGGCGAGCTCTTGAGCCGGTGAATAGCGACGCCGTCCCTCAGCCACGCTCCGGGTGTCAGCTCCTCCGGGGGAGCACGAGAAACAACTCGCTTGGGTCCGCCTAGCTTCCGCTTGGCGGCGGCCGGACGATGCGGCCCTGCAGGTTCGCCTGCACCTCGCGCGCGTCGAACGCGTTCGGATTGTCAGCCGGCTTGTGGCCGCTATACATGGTGATCTCGGCGTAAGCCTCGTATCGCGTCACTTGACGGTATTCGGTTGGATCGTCCCAGAAGGGATCCCAGAACGGCGCCCAGCCGTGACGGCGGGAGAAGAAGAAGTAGCCGAAGCGCGAACGGCCGTAGTCCGAGGCGATGAGCCGGGAATTGGTCTCGGTGCTGCGGTCGGCGATCACGAAATAATCCCTGCCGTGCTGCAAGGTGAGTTCAGCCGCCCGGTAGAGCAGATAGGTTTCCACCGTTTCCCGGCCGGTCAGCGAATTGCCGCGGAAGCTGATCCGCACGCGGTTCGCCTCGATACTCTGTTCGTGGTAGCCATAGCCTTCGGTTTGCGGGCTGGCCGGCTGATAGGCGGTCTCGGTCGCGCATGCGCATAGCGCGCCCACCGCCAAAGCGAGCAAAAGCGTTCGCATGGAAGCGTCTCTCCTCGTCCCTCGCTCGGCGGGCAGCTTAGGCGGATTTTCCTCGCCGCCCAATCGCAATCTAGTGATGCAGAATGACGCTGGCGCTCTGCATCTTTGCTGGCGCCAGCGTCTCCCCGGTCGCCAGTTGCACCGAGTGGATGACCGCGTCGATCTCCCGCCGCCAGAAATCGAGGAACCGGTGAATGCGGGGGTAGGCCGGCGCCAGGTCGAGCGTTTGCCAGGTGAAGCTCTGCAGCAGCGAGGGATGGTCCGGCAAATAATAGAGCACTTCGGCCGTCGCCAGCCGCCAGCCCCGCAACCGAAGCGCCAATTCCTCGTTCTGCATGCTCTCCTTCTCCATGCCGACGAACACGCGCACGCCGCGCATATGGTTCGCCGACACCGAAGGGTGCTGATGCAAAGATTACCAAGTCAATACCGAACGCCTGCTAGCAATGCGCGCGCTCAGCTGCCAGCGCGCGTCAATCTCGCAACAGAATGAGAGCGGAGGCGATGAGCAGGAGCACGCCGACGAAGGCCGAGAAGATTCGGGCGGCACGCGCATCGGCGTTGATCGCTGCGAACACGCCGCCGGCGAGGCCGTAGAGCGACATCGATGCGACATCCATCGCGATCATGGTGGCGCCCAGGAGCGCGAGCTGCGGCGTGAGCGGTCGCGCCGGATCGATGAACGGCGGCAAGACGGCGGTGAAGAAGACCATCGCCTTCGGGTTGGAGAGCTGCACGGCGAATCCAGCACGGAAAGCGCTGGCGCGTCTCGCCTCGCCGCTCGGTTTGAGCGGCGGCGCGCCCTTATAGGCTTTCCAAAGCGAGGCGAGCCCCAGCCAAGCCACATAGAGCCCGCCCACGATGGCGATGAGATGGAACTGCGCCGGAAACGCCGCGACCAGTGCGCCGAGCCCAAAGGCGGCTGCGCCGAACCAGACCAAGGTGGCGGCATTCATGCCGGCGACGCCGAGAAGCGCTGCGCGCGGCCCGGCGCGCATGCCGGTGGCGATCGCGAAAAGATTGGCGGGGCCGGGCGTGACGGCGAAGACAGCCATGACGCCGGCAAACAGCGCGTAGCGCGCAGGATCGATGGGAAGCATGGGACGCTCGTTCGGTTTATGCTGAACACAGGGTGAAACGGGCGCGGCCTGCGGGCGCGCCGGGTGATCAGCCTTGCTGTCGTCCGAAGCGGACACGAAGAGCGAACGGGCTCATGACGCCGCTCTTGGCGTCACTTGGCGGGCGAAGCAAGCCCCGATTTACGTTGACGACGCGCTTCTTCGAGCGCCTTGGCCTTAACCATCCGCACCGATGCGAAGTGACAGGCGATGTAGCCAAGCATGATCGGCGGGGTGCCGATCGCCACAGGCAGCACCGGCGACAAGCCGTGCGGGGCGAGCGAGAGCGAGACTAGGTAAAGCGTCAGCGGAAGGCCGAGCCCCAACAAAATGAGGCCGGCCAGCGTGAGCAGCCGCGCTTCGGCGCGCAGATCGTTCGCATTGAGACGCTGCGAGGACATGCGCAGGCGTGTTGCGAAAATCGCGCCATGCACGAACGCCTCGAGCGCGCATGGTTTATGCGCCGGGCGCGCAATGCGCTCAAGCGCTTGTGATTGGCGGGAAAATGCGCGCTCCTCATCTAACGTTAAGGCGCAGGAACTATAGTGGGATGCAAGCGTCCCACAGAAAGAGAGGGCGCTGTTCAAGGCGTATCGGTATGGCTCTCGCAGAATTGCTGACCCCGAATGCCGAGGAATTGGCGGAGCACTATCCCACGCGGGTAGAGCATGCGGCCGACGGCGTCGTGCACCTGATTGGGATGATCGCGGCCTTGGTGGGCGGCGGCGTTCTCGTCGGCATAGCGCTCATTCATCGCGGCGTGCCAATGGCGACGGCGAGCGCCATCTACGCATTGTGCTTGATGGCGATGCTTGCGGCCTCTGCGATCTACAATCTCACCAAACCGAGCCGGAAGCGCCGCGTTCTGCGCCGTATCGACGAAGCCGCGATCTTCCTGATGATCGCCGGTTCTTACACGCCGTTCACGATCAAGCTGCTGCCGCCGCAGATCGCGCTCTTCGCGACAGCCGCAATCTGGATCGCGGCGATCGCCGGCGCGGCGGGCAAGGTTGTGTGGACGCATTTGAGCGACCGCGCCTGGTGCGTGATCTATCTGGCCTTCGGCTGGCTTGCGGTGCTGGTGCTGGGGCCCGCCGTCCCTTCCTTGCCGCCGCTTGCCACCGGCATGCTCGTCACCGCAGGCGTGACATACTCAGCAGGCGTGCTGCTCTATCTCAACCACGCGCTCCCCTTCCGCCGCGCCCTCTGGCACGGGTGCGTGATCCTGGGCGCAGCCGGACACTACGGCGCGATCCTGGTGGGCTTGGTGCTGCCGGGGTGAGGCGCTGAGCTTTTCCCGTGTCGCACTGGGTTGCCTGCGCTAACTGATCCCCGGCATCGTCTCGAACGTCTTGAGGCCTTCCGGCATCGCCACCCAGTCGGGCTTGTCACGCGTGAAGATGGCGATCGTCGGTTTGAACAACGACGGCTCGTCGAGCGTGCCGGCGTAGATCGTGTGTTCGGTATCGACGCCGACGACGCCGCCGAACACCAGGCCGCCGCACTTGGGGCATGAATTGCGCACCGCCTCGCCGCCGCGAAACGCTGGGCTCCTGAATTGCAGCGTCTCTCCCGTGAAGCGCACCGCCTCGGCGCGAAAGCCGATGAACGGAATGAACCCCGAGCCCGAAGCCTTCCGGCAATCGCCGCAATAGCAGAGCCCCATGTTGAGTGGCGCGCCTGTCGCTTCGTAGCGCACCGCGCGGCACAAGCACCCACCGGCGAACTTACTCATTCTTCCCGCGCCTCTTGTCGCGCTCGGCGAGAATGCGCAGGCGCAGTGCATTGAGCTTGATGAAGCCTTCGGCGTCGGCCTGGTTGTAGCCGCCGGCTTCGTCGAAGCCGACGAGCTTCTTGGAATAGAGCGAGTATGGCGATGAGCGGCCGGCGACGCGCACGCCGCCCTTGTAGAGCTTGAGCTTCACCTCGCCGGCAACGCTGCCTTGGCTCGCATCGATCGCGGCTTGCAGCATCAGCCGCTCCGGCGTCCACCAGAAGCCGTTATAGATGAGCGAAGCATATTTCGGCATCAGCTCGTCCTTGAGATGCATGGCGCCGCGGTCGAGCGTCAGCGATTCAATGGCGCGGTGGCCGTGCCAGAGGATCGTGCCGCCCGGGGTTTCGTAATAGCCGCGCGACTTCATGCCGACATAGCGGTTCTCCACCAGATCGAGCCCGCCAATGCCGTGCTTGGCGCCGAGCCGGTTCAGCTCGGCCAGCAATTCATGCCCCTTCATCTTCTTGCCGTCGATGGCGAGGAGATCGCCGCGCTCGAACGCAAGCGTCACGACATCGGCTTTGTCGGGCGCTTCTTCCGGTGTGATCGTCCGGCGATCCTTGCGCTTGGTGACGATGTCAGGCGTCTCGACATCCGGATCTTCCAGCACCAAGCCTTCGCTCGACGTGTGCAGCAGGTTGGCGTCGATGGAGAACGGCGCCTGCTGCTCCTTGCCTTTGGCGATTTCGATGCCATGCGCGCGCGCATACTCAAGCAGAGCCGGACGCCCCTCGAACTCCCATTCGCGCCATGGCGCGATCACCTTAACGTCCGGCTTCAGCGCGTAGTACGACACCTCGAAGCGCACCTGGTCGTTGCCCTTGCCGGTGGCGCCATGGCAGACGGCGTCGGCGCCGACCAGATTGGCGATCTCGATCTGTCGCTTGGCGATCAGCGGCCGCGCGATCGAAGTGCCTAAAAGGTATTGGCCCTCGTAAAGTGTGTTGGCGCGAAACATCGGGAATACGAAGTCGCGCACGAATTCCTCGCGCAGATCGTCGATGAAGATGTTCTCCGGCTTCACGCCGGCCTTGAGCGCCTTCTCGCGCGCCGGCGCCAGCTCTTCGCCCTGTCCGAGATCGGCGGTGAAGGTGACGACTTCGCAGCCGTACTTGTCCTGCAGCCATCTGAGGATGATCGAGGTGTCGAGCCCGCCGGAATAGGCAAGCACGACTTTCTTCACGGTGTCCGCCATCGGGTGCGCCTTACGGTTCGGCGCGCTTCTTTCACAAGCGCGCCCTCAGCGCAACGGAAGCGGCCGCTGCCGCACCCATTGCGACAAGAGCCACTTCTCCCCGCGCGTCACCGGCAGGCCGGCATGCAGCGAATCGCGCTCAAGGTCGCCGGCCGCGGAGAGATTCCAGAAGATGAGCGCATCGCCCGGCTTGCCCTTGAAGCGGCGCTCCAAGCGCGGGAAACCCGTCTCGCCGCCCTCGTAACCCTCATTCAGATAGACAAGCACCGTGACCAGCCGCTGCCCATGGGCGCGGAGATCGGCTTCGAAGTCGTGCAGGTCTTCGGGCCGGATGATGTCATAGTGCGGCTTGTACTCCTGCCCCACGTCATAGTGCAGAATGTTGGTAGGCTCGAGCTGGCTGACCGATTGGCCGATGGCCGCTGCGATGCGAAGACGCGCCAGCTGCATGACGAGATCCGGTTCGAGCATGCTGGATCCGGCAACTGAATTGGTGCGACCCTCCTCCTCGCTCGACGACGTGGAGCCCGTCCGCACCAGAGCGCGATGCAGCCGCTCGCCCCCCTGCTGGATCAACCATTCGCACGCCGCGTTCGGCAGGAAGTTCTCCGCCGTGAACAGTCTCGGCGCGGCGGCATGCTGTTTCAAAGCCGGCGGCGACAGCCAGGGCGCTGCATCCAGCAGCGCCCCGCCGCCAAGCGCATGCAACTGGCCGCGCGCGCCTCGATGACCGAGCGCGGCCGCCTCGCAGAGATAGGCGTAGGCGTCCTCCAGGCTCTGCTCGCGCCCCACGCCAAGCGCGGCAAGGCTGGCATGATAGAGAAGCGCTTCGTCGAATTCTTGCGCGCAAGCCGCACGAACCAAACGCAACGGCTCGTCGGCGCTTGGCGCGGAGGCGCGCCCGGTGATCATGAAGTGAGCCAACGCCAGTTGTGCGCGTGCGTCCCCGGCGCGGGCGGCCTCGATCAGGTCCGGCTTGGTCACGACAAGCTTCCATCAGCCATCGTCGGCAACCGACGCAGCGGAGTCGAAGGGCATGCTTCCGTATTCAGGGGATTCACGTCAATGGATGAGTCTTGGCGCGGATCCATTTTGAATAGAGCCATTTCTCGCCGCTCACGACGCGGCTGCCGGCATGAAGCGAATTTCGTTCGCGCTCCCCGTTTGCCGACATGTTCCAGAAGACGAGAGCGTCGCCGGCCCTTCCCTTGTAGCTCCATTGAAGGTGCGGGAACACTGTTTCGCCGCCGACAAAATTGTCGTTCAGGTAGATGAGGCACGTTGCAACGCGCTGCCCGAGGCGCTGCAGTTCGCCGGTGAAGGCCGCCTCCTCATCTTCCCGCACAAAGTCGTAGTGAGGCTTGTATTCTTCGCCTGGAGCGTAGTGCAGGATGTTTGTCGGTTCCTGGCGCCAGACCGGCGCGCCAACGGCTGCGGCGATGCGCAGATTGGTCATTTGCAGGACAAGATCGGCCTCGATCGAGCTGAAGCCGCAGCCGGAATTGTTGCGTATCGCGCTCAACGCCGCCCTTCCGGATTCGGGATCCTTGATCGGCGCCGGTTGCAAGCGATGACCCGCCTCATGGATATGCCAGGCGCAGACTCTGGGTGGCAGGAAATTCTCGATCGTAACGATGCGCGGCGCATCGAAATGCCGCACAGCAGCCGGCGGATTGAGCCAGTCTTCCGGGTTGAAGGCATCGGCGCCGCCAAGCGCCGCCAGCTGGCCCTGCGCACGCGCATCGCCGGTGGCGGCGGCATCCGCAACGAACCGGATCGCATCCTCGTAGCTCTGCTTGCGTGCGACCCCGAGCGCGGCGAGAGTCGCCTGAAACAACATCGCCAGCGGGTAGCGCTGCGCGCACGAAGCGTTGATCCACGAAAGCGGTTCCTCAGGCGAAGCAGCCGGGATCTTTCCCAGGATCATGTTTCGGCCCAGGCGAAATTGCGAATGTGCGTCACCGGCCGCCGCCCTGGTTCGAATTGCCGTGATCTCGTCCATGGCGCTCATATCAGGGGCAATGCGCGGTCGCGCACCCATTTCGAATATATCCATTTCTCGCCGCGCGTCGGCGGCAGGCCGGCATGCAGTGAGGCCGGTTCCAGCGCGCCGTTGGCGGCTACGTTCCAAAACATCAGCGCGTCGCCGGCGGCGCCCTTGAACCGCCAGTTCAGCCTCGGGAAATCCGTCTCTCCTCCCTCAAAATCATCATTGAGATAGATGAGCGCCGTCACCAGACGCTGGCCTTGCTGGCGCACTTGTTCGACAAAAAGCGGCTCGGCGGGATCGATATAGTCAAAGTGCGGCTGAAACTCCTGGCCGGGATCGTAGTGCAGCACGTTGGTGGGTTCTTGTTGCTGGCGCGGAAGTCTTATCATGGCGGCGACGCGCGCGTTGGCGAGCTCGAGGATCAGATCGGAATCGAGAACGCTGAAGCCGGCGCCAGTGTTGGTGCGGTTCGATTCGACCGACGTCCCGCCCTGTACCGGATTGTTCACGCGCGCGATCTCAAGGCGCGGGCGCGTCCGCTCGACGATCCAATTGCACGCCGCCTTCGGAAGAAAGTTCGTTACCGTGACGACGCGCGGCGCATTGCACCGCTGCTCGGCGGACGCGGCGCCAAACCATTGCACGATGTCGAAAGTCGCCGGGTCGCCCAGGATCGCCAACTGACCCTGCGCGCGCTCGTCGCCGAGTTCGGCCGCGCGGGCGACAAGACGCACGGCGTCGTTCCAGCTGTGCGGCCGCCCCACGCCGAGTGCGGTCAGCACCGCCAGCAGTTGCAGCGCCGTCGTGTCGTTGCGCTCGGCCGCCGCCTCGATCAGGCGCAAGCCTTGCTTCGGCGCATAGGGAACGCCGCGACCGACCAGCATCATGCCGCCAAGTTCGCCCTGCGCGCGGGCGTCGCCCGCCGCGGCCTGCTGCTGGAGGGCCTCTGACAATCGGCGCGCCCTTTCTTGCGCTCGATGCTAAGGCTTGGGGCCCATGCGTCGCAACTTGGATCGGCTGCTGCGCGACATCGTCGCGCCGCCGTCAGGCATGCAGCGGGTTGATTTCCGCGCGCCTGTCGGCGCGGCGGCTCTGTTTGCGCCGGACTCGGTGACCTGGCGGGTCATGAAGAACCCAGTCGCGCTGATGGTCGGCGGCATTGCCGGCGTCATTCTCGAACTGGCGGAGCCGCGTGTGCGCACCGGCGTCTGGGAGCATACGACCTTCCGCCGCGATCCGGCCGGACGCATCCGCCGCACCGGCTATGCCGCCATGGCGACCATCTATGGTCCCGCCGACGCCGCGCGCGCAATGGCGGCAAGCGTCTCGCGTCGACATGCGGCGATCGCCGGGCAAACGCCCGCCGGCGCACCCTATCGCGCCGACGACGATGAACTGCTCACCTGGGTGCACGCCACCGCCGCGTTCGGATTCCTGGAGGCATACTGCCGCTTCGTGCATCCGCTT
>JAFEDV010000488.1 GCA_018241475.1 Pseudomonadota bacterium
ACAAGGGCCAGATCTACGCATACGATGTGGATAGCCGCCGGATTGCGCCGCTGAAGGAACGCGCCGATCGCGCCGGCGCCCACAACGTGCAGATAAGAACGCCGATGCGCACGCGTGACGCTCTCGCCGACTTGCGCGGGCGCATGGACTTGGTGCTGGTCGATGCGCCGTGCACCGGTTCTGGCACGTGGCGGCGCAACCCAGACTCCAAGTGGCGCCTGCGGCCGAACGCATTGGCGGTGCGCCTCAAGGAGCAGCGTGAGGCGCTGGCGCTGGCGGCGCCGCTGGTTAAGCCGGGAGGGCGGCTCATCTATGTGACCTGTTCGGTGCTGCCTGATGAGAATGAGGAGCAGGTTGGGGCATTCCTCGCATCCTACGTCGGCTTCAAAGGTGTTGGATTGCACGACGCCAATATTCCTGGCCATCGCCGCGGACTGGCGCTGCAGATGACGCCGCTCGCTACCGGCTGCGACGGCTTCTTCGTCGCAGCGATGGAGCAGGCTGCCTAAGCCGGAGCGGCGCGCGAGCCCGAATTTCGCCCCTTAAAGGCCAGGCAGGCAGCGCCGCGCAGCCGGACCTTCGTTAGACGCCTTGACGCGGACGCGTGCGCCGGTGAAACGACGTGCGTTGGGGGACAGCGTGTTTGGATTCATCGGCAGGTTCGTGGGCGGGCTTTGGCGCTTCGCCAATTTCTGGCGTATTCCCCCGTTTGAGAATCCCGCCGCGGGCCTGCGTGTCGGCAGCCCGGCGGGCGGTCTGCTCATGTTTCTGGTCCTGCTGTTTGCGGCGATCGCCATCGTGCTGGTTGTCGCGGGATGGTTGTTTGGCTTTTCGGCGACAGATGCGCTTGGCGGCGTCGATCGCGTGCTGGCCGCACTGGGACCGACCTTGGATTTCATGGGCAAGGTGCTCATCACCAAAGTGCTGATGGGGGTCGTGCTGCTGATTTGCGTGGCACTCGTCTTGTCGTACCTGTTTCCCAACAAGGGCGAGAAACCTGCCGGCTGGATGGAGAAGATTGTCGTCCTGTTGTTGTGCCTGATGGTGGGTTTTTGCTCGGCCGTGAACGTCGTTGCGCCCCTGGACCCCTACGATCCCTCGGTGGGCTCGGCCTATATGGACTGAAGAAGCTGTACCTGCTGGTCAAAAGACCGGCTGGAAGCCGGCGCTCCGGATTGACGTCTCCCGCGACGCACTCCATTTCAGGCCATGGCGCAGAACACAGCGAAGAACGCGTCGTCCGATGTGGCCGAGCCGGCAGCCGCCCATCATGAGCGCGTCCTCATCATCGATTTCGGCAGCCAGGTCACGCAACTGATCGCGCGGCGCGTGCGCGAATCGGGCGTCTATTGCGAGATCCATCCGTACAACAAGGTCGACGCGGCGTTCCTGAGGAGTTTCGCGCCGAAGGCGGTGATCCTCTCGGGCGGGCCGTGCAGCGTCACCGACGATCCCTCGCCCCGCGCGCCAAAGGAAGTTTATGAGAGCGGGCTCCCTGTGCTGGCAATCTGCTACGGGCAGCAAGCGATGTCTGTGCAGCTCGGCGGCGCCGTCGAAGGCGGGCACGCGCGCGAATTCGGGCGCGCCGACGTCGAGATCAAAAAGAGTTCGCCGCTGTTCGAGGGCGTGTGGCAGGTCGGCGGCAAGTATCCGGTGTGGATGAGCCATGGCGATCGCGTGACGAAACTGCCGGAAGGCTTCGACGTGGTCGGCGTGAGCGAAAATGCGCCGTTTGCCATCGCCGTCGACGAGAAGCGGCGCTTCTATTCGACCATGTTCCATCCGGAAGTCGCGCACACGCCGGACGGGGCCAAGCTGTTGCGAAACTTCACGCACAAGATCGCCCGGTTGCGCGGCGATTGGACGATGGCCGCGTTCAAGGACGAAGCCATCCAGCGGATCCGTGCGCAGGTGGGCGACGGCACGGTGATCTGCGGGCTCTCAGGCGGCGTCGATTCGAGCGTGGCGGCGGTCCTGATCCACGAAGCCATCGGCGAACGGCTGCATTGCGTGTTCGTCGATCATGGGTTGATGCGGCTGGGCGAAGCCGAACAGGTGGTGTCGCTGTTCCGCGATCACTACAACATTCCGCTGATCCACGCCGACGAGAGCAAGCGCTTCTTGTCGGCGCTCGAAGGCGTCGACGACCCGGAAGTGAAGCGAAAAACCATCGGCAAGCTGTTCATCGATGTGTTCGAGGAGAAGGCGCGATTGGTTGGCGGCGCCGAGTTCCTGGCGCAGGGCACGCTCTATCCCGACGTGATTGAGAGCGTGAGCGCCACGGGCGGGCCGTCGGTGGTGATCAAGTCGCACCACAATGTCGGCGGTCTGCCCGAACGCATGCATATGAAGCTGGTCGAGCCGCTGCGCGATCTGTTCAAGGATGAAGTGCGGGCTCTGGGGCGCGAGTTGGGCCTGCCGGAGATGTTCGTGGGCCGCCACCCGTTTCCCGGGCCGGGCCTCGCCATCCGCGTGCCGGGCGAGATCACCAAAGAGAAGCTCGACATTCTGCGGCAGGCCGACGCCGTGTATTTGGACGAAATCCGCAAGGCGGGCTTGTACGATCGGATTTGGCAGGCCTTCGCCGTGCTGCTGCCGGTGCAGACGGTGGGCGTGATGGGCGACTATCGCACTTATGATTATGTGCTGGCGTTGCGCGCGGTGACGTCAACGGACGGCATGACCGCTGATTTCTTCCCGTTCTCGATGGACTTCCTCGGCCGCGCCGCCACGCGCATCATCAACGAAGTACGCGGCGTCAATCGCGTGGTGTATGACGTCACCTCCAAGCCGCCGGGCACGATCGAGTGGGAATGATTCGGGGTTCAGGCCTCCTCGCCGAGGAACACCCTTCGCAAGTGCGGGTTGAGGAAGCGGCCATGGGGGTCGAGTTCGCGGCGCAAGGCGGCTGCATCGTTGAAGCGCGGATAGAGCGAGGTGAAGTCCTGCGCCCTCAGTGAGTGCAGCTTGCCCCAATGCGGACGCCCGTCATGGCGGCGAAAGATCGGCTCGATCAGGTCGAACAGGAATTGGTGATCGTCCTTGTAGTAGGCGTGCACGGCGACCGAGCCGCAATCGCGGCCATAGAAGGGCGAGAGCCAGGCGTCGTCCTGCTTGATGGTGCGCGCTTCGATCGGGAAAAAGACGTCGCGGCGATGCCGTTCGATAGCGGCGATCACTTCGCGCAAGACCGGAAGCTGTTGTTCCAGCGGCAGATGGTATTCCATCTCGTTGAAGCGTACGGGGCGCTCGTTCGAGAGCAGTTTCCAGCCCTCATCGACGGCTTCGGTTGGGGCCATGTCCTGGAAGGCGGCGTGCGCCGCCGCGCGCCGCAGCGCGGGCGCGAAACCCAGCCAATCGCGTAGCGCCTTCAGCTCCATGAGGCCGTTGGCGTCTTCGTCCTGTCCGCGCGGGCGCACGGGCAGCTCGGTCGGATCATGACTGATAATGACGGCATAGCCGGTGAACGGCACGGCGTAGAATTCGATGTTGCGGTGCGCGCTCTGCAGCGTTGGCCATTGCTCCAATGTGGCTTCGAGATCGGCCACCCACGTGCGCTTCAACACCCGCACGAGCGGCGCGTTCTGCAGTTCGATCTGCGTCAGCACGCCGAAGGCGCCAAGACCGACGCGCGCGGCGGCGAAGAGCTCCGCATTGTCGCTGGGCGAACAGTCCTTGAATTCGCCATTGGCCAACGCGATGCGGAATTTGACGATCTGGCCGTGCAGGGCGCGAAATTGGCGGCCGGTGCCATGCGTGCCGGTGGACACTCCGCCCGCCAGCGATTGCTTGTTGATGTCAGGCAGGTTCGGCATTTCCTGGCCGATTGCCGCCAGGGCGGGCCCGATCTCGGCGAGCCGCGTGCCCGACCAGATGGTTGCGCGATGCGCCGTTGCGTCGTGCGCAACCAGGCCCGTCATGCGGTCAAGCGATAGCAGCGCGCCGTCGGTGACGGCGAGGCCGGTGAAGGAATGGCCGGCGCCCACCGGACGTATCGGCGTCTGCGCAGTGCGCAGCAAGACCGAAAGTTCGTCCTCGCTCGCAGGCGCGAGGCGCTGTGCCGGATAAGCGTGCTCGATGCCAGACCAGTTGCGCCACAGCAAATGACCCTCGGCGTCCTGTGCAGGCGGCGAGGCGGGCTCGCGGTCGCGCCATGCGCGATAGCCGACCGCACCTACCGCGCCTGCGCCAATCGCTCCGCCCGCTGCGCCAACCACGGCTCTGCGCGACACCATCCTCGGCTACTCCTCTCGCCCGGCCATGAAACGAATGAGCGCACGATAATCATCGGCGCTGCAAGAGAAGCATTGGCCGCCGGCCGGCATGCCATTGAAGCCGCTTATGGTGTGGTCGAGCAGGGTTTGTTCGCCCTTGGCCCAGCGCCCGTCCCAGGCGGCCTGATCGAGCGCGAGCGGCGCTCCTGCGCCGGGCTGGCCGTGACAATTGCGGCAGGCGCCGGCGTAGAGGCCGGCTAGGCGCGCATCCGCGGGCGCCGCCGCCGCGGCGCGCGCAGCGATCTGCTCAGGAGTCAGCGCCGGCGATTTCGGACCGCAGGCGCCGAGCGCCAACGCCAATACAAGCACAAAGCCTGCGCGCACGCGGACCTCCCGTCTCGACAACCTTGCGGCGCTGTGAAAGGATAGTCAAGACTAGCGTTATGAGAGGCATGGCGGCGGGCAGGCGAATTCGAGAGCCACGGCAGGCAAGGGCGCTGGCGACGCGCGAGCGGCTCATCGCAGCCGCCGCCGAGCTGCTGGGCGAGGTTGGCGTCGAGCGGCTGTCGACCAATCTGATCTGCGCGCGCGCTGGGGTCACGCCGCCTGCGTTCTACCGCTATTTCAGGGACAAATACGCCGCCCTCGAAGAACTGGGTGAGCGACTCATGGAGGCGCAAAACCAGGTGATCGCGCCGCTACTGGAGCGAAGACATCTAGTTGTCTCCGAAGCGGACTTGCGCGGGCTCATTCTCGGGACCATTCGCGTCACCCAGCAATTCCCCGGCGGAGCGTGGGTGCTGCGGGCGCTACGGGCGGTGCCTGCATTGCAGCACGTGCGCCTGCGCTCCCACCGCCGCATGAGCGCGCTTATCGCCAAAGCCGCGCGCAAGGACCGCAAGACGAGCGCCCGCCAGGCGCTGGAGGCGCGGCTGCTCATCGACATGGGCTATGCCGCGATCGAATTGGCTTTTGACGAACCCGGTCTCAAGCCGGCAGGCATCGCCGAGGAGGCGGCGCCATCGCTGACGGTGTTGGCGAAGGCGATCTTGCGGGCGCGGCAGGTAGACAATAGACAACAGCGACGCGAGAAGGCGTAGTTCGAAGGGAGCGACGTGGGCCTGACGCACCTGGATCGTCTCGAGGCGGAGAGCATCCACATCATGCGCGAAGTCGTCGCCGAGGCCGAGCGCCCGGTGATGCTCTATTCCATCGGCAAGGACAGCGCCGTGATGCTGCACCTGGCGGCGAAGGCGTTCTACCCGTCGTCGCCGCCGTTTCCGCTGCTGCATGTGGACACGACCTGGAAATTCCGCGCCATGTACGAGATGCGCGAGCGCATGGCGCGCGAACTGGGCTTCGAGCTGCTGGTGCATCTTAATCCGGAGGCGCTGGCCGCAGGCATCAATCCGTTCGACCACGGCTCGGCGCTGCATACCGACATCTGGAAGACGCAAGGGCTGAAGCAGGCGCTCGACAAATACGGATTCGACGCCGCCTTCGGCGGAGCCCGCCGCGACGAAGAGAAGAGCCGCGCCAAGGAGCGCATCTTCTCCTTCCGTTCGGCCAACCACCGCTGGGATCCGAAGAACCAACGCCCCGAACTCTGGCGGCTCTACAACGCCAAGAAGCACAAGGGCGAAAGCTTCCGGGTGTTTCCGCTCTCGAATTGGACCGAACTCGACATCTGGCAATACATCTACCGCGAGAAGGTTCCGATCGTGCCGCTCTATTTCGCGGCGGAGCGGCCGGTGGTCGAGCGCGGCGGGGCGCTCATCATGGTGGATGACGAGCGCATGCGGCTTGCCCCTGGCGAGCGGCCCGCGATGCGGAAGGTGCGTTTCCGGACCTTGGGCTGCTATCCGCTGACCGGCGCGGTCGAGAGCCAAGCGGAGACGCTGGAGGCGATCATCGCTGAGATGCTGACGAGCACGACGAGCGAAAGGCAGGGCCGCGTCATCGACCACGATCAGGCAGCGAGCATGGAGAAGAAGAAGCAAGAGGGCTATTTCTGATGCGTCGCGACCTTGCCGACTCGATGATGTCTCGTCTGCGCGAGCTCGAGGCGCTGGCGAACGATCTCTCCGCGCTCAGCGAACAGCTCGAAGGCGACGAGCGCACGGGCGTCCGTCGCTCGCTCGGGCAAATCAAGGCGACCGCGGCAGCGCTTCAGGCCGAGATTGGCAGGCAGCACTCGGATCTCAATCCGGACAAAGCGCCGTGACTATGCCTACTCCGGATGTTCACGCCTACCTGGAAGCGCAGCAGCGGAAGTCCCTGCTGCGCTTCATCACCTGCGGCAGCGTCGACGATGGCAAGTCAACGCTGATCGGGCGGCTGTTATACGATTCCAAGCTGCTGTTCGAGGACCAGCTGGCGGCGTTGACGGCGGAATCGAAGAAGAACGGCACGCAAGACGGCGACCTGGATTTCGCGCTGCTGCTCGATGGATTGGCGGCCGAGCGCGAACAGAGCATCACCATCGATGTGGCCTACCGCTTCTTTGCCAGTGACAAACGCAAGTTCATCGTCGCGGATACGCCGGGCCACGAGCAGTACACCCGCAACATGGTCACGGGCGCCTCGACCGCCGATCTTGCCGTCATCCTGATCGATGCGCGCAAGGGCGTGCTGACGCAAACGCGTCGCCACTCCTACCTCGTGTCGCTGATGGGCATCCGCCAGGTAGTGCTGGCGGTGAACAAAATGGATCTTGTCGGCTGGTCGCGCGAAACGTTCGATGCGATCGTCGCGGACTACAGGCAATTCGCCCGAAAAATCGAGTTGGAGAATGTGCGGGCGATACCCATGTCGGCGCTGCACGGCGACAATGTCGCGATGAGAAGCGCCAACGCGCCCTGGTATGCCGGGCCGGCTCTGATGGAAGAGCTCGATGCCGTCGAAATCGACGAGACCCGCCGCGCGCGCGGGCCGCTGCGCATGCCGGTGCAGTGGGTGAACCGGCCCAATCTGGATTTTCGCGGTTTCGCCGGCCAGATCGCCGGCGGGCGCGTGAGGCCGGGCGACAAGGTGCGCGTGACGCCGTCGGGCAAGACGAGCGCGATTGCGCGCATCGTCACGAAGGATGGCGATCTCGCGGAGGCTGTCGCGGGCCAGTCCGTGACGCTCACCTTGACGGATGACGTCGATTGTTCGCGCGGCGACGTGATCGCGGCCGCCGACGATGCGCCGGAGGCGGCAGATCAGTTCGAGGCGACCGTGATCTGGATGGCGGAAGACGAATTGCTGCCGGGGCGTTCCTATTGGCTGAAGATCGGCGCCAAGACCGCAGCCGCGCAGGTCACCGACATCAAGTACAAGATCAACGTCAACACGCTGGAGCATCTCGCCGGCAAGACCCTGGACCTCAACGAGATCGCGGTCTGCAACGTGAGCCTGGATCAGCCGGTAGCGTTCGATCGGTATGTGCAGAACCCCGATACGGGCGGATTCATCCTGATTGACCGGATGACCAATGCAACGGTGGCTGCCGGCCTCATCCATTTCGCGCTGCGGCGCGCACAGAACGTGCATTGGCAGGCGATGGACGTGACGCGGGAATCGCACGCCGCGCTCAAGAACCAGAGGCCGGCGGTGCTGTGGTTCACCGGGCTGTCGGGCGCCGGCAAATCGACCATCGCCAATCTGGTAGAGAAGAAGCTCAACGCGCTCGGCAAGCACACCGCGCTGCTCGATGGCGATAATGTCCGCCATGGGCTCAGCCGCGACCTCGGCTTTACCGACGCCGACCGCGTCGAGAACATCCGCCGGGTCGCGGAGGTGGCGAAGCTGATGGCCGATGCGGGGCTCATCGTGCTGGTGTCGTTCATTTCGCCGTTCCGCGCCGAGCGACAGATGGCGCGCGAGCTTGTGCCGCCCGGCGAGTTCTTCGAAGTGTTCGTGGACACTCCGCTTGCCGAGGCCGAAAGGCGCGATGCGAAAGGGCTCTACAAGAAGGCGCGCGCCGGCCAACTCAAACATTTCACTGGCGTCGACAGCCCTTACGAACGACCGGAGAATGCGGAGATCGTTGTCGACACCATGAGACTCGATGCTGCCGCTGCGGCGGAGCTCATCGTCTCGCGCGTCTTGGCGCAGAGGTGAGTAAACACGTCGAACTTCCGCGCTGCGCCTGGCCGGGAGACGATCCGCTCTATCTCGATTATCACGATCGTGAATGGGGCGTGCCGCTCAAGGACGATCGCGCGCTCTTCGAGATGCTGATGCTCGAAGGCGCGCAGGCTGGACTTGCGTGGATCACGATCCTGCGCAAGCGCGAGAACTATCGGCGCGCGTTCGACGGTTTCGCACCGGAGAGAATCGCCCGCTACTCGGCGAAGAAGATCGAGGGGCTGATGGCCGACGAGGGCATAGTCCGCAATCGCGCCAAGATCGAAGGGGTGGTGCTTGGCGCGCGGGCGTATCTCGAACTCATGAGCGGCCCAGGCTTCTCAAAGCATCTGTGGAGCTTCGTCGGCGGCAGGCCGATCATCAATCGCCGGAGGCTCAAGGATCGTGCGCCGGCAGAGACCGACATCTCGCGCGCCATGTCGAAGGACTTGAAGGGGCGCGGCTTCAAGTTCGTGGGGCCGACGATCGTGTACGCTTTCATGCAGGCTGCCGGCATGGTCAATGACCATGCCGTTACTTGTTTTCGGCATCCCGACTACAAGAAGCGCAGCTAGTATCCGTCACGCGCCGCGGATGAGATAGGCGGTGCGCTCCCGCTCGCTCCGTGACGTTCGTGCGTGCACCTGCAGCAAGTCCTTGCGCGTGAGGAGGCCAGTGAGACGTCCGCTCTGGCGGTCGATGACGGGAATGCGTCCGAGGTCGTTGCGCAGCATGAGATCGACTGCGGCGGCAAGTACGACGTCAGGGTGCGTGACGATCACTGAGGCGTCGGAAATGCGCTCTTCCAGCCTTTCCTCGCTGGCGCCGGTCTCCATCTTCCAGCGCAGCGCGTCGCCGCGCGAAACAAGGCCCACAGGTCGGGCTTCCGCGTCGACGACGGGGTAGATGCGGTGGCGCCCAGCCTCAAGCACGGCGATGGCGTCGGCGACGCTCAGGTCGGCGCTCAACACCTCGACATCGCGCACCATCACGTCGGCGACGCGCGTGATCTGATAGGGATCGACGCTGTATTCCCGGAAGATGTGGTGGCCGCGCCGGGCGATCTTCTCGGTGAGGATCGATCGCTTCATGATGAGTACGGTGACGGCGAAGGCGCCGACCGCCGCCGCCAGCAGCGGCGCCAGCAGATGGGTCTGGCCGGTGATCTCTACGGCGAACACTGCGCCGGTGAGCGGCGCACGCATGACGCCCCCGAGCATCGCCGCCATGCCCATGAGCGCCCAGACCGCAGGCCCGCCGGGCAGAATCAATCCGATGATCCAGCCAAGCGCGCCGCCCAGTGTGAGAAGCGGCGCCAGCACGCCGCCGGACGTGCCCGACGAAAGCGCCACCAGCCAAACCACGCTCTTCACGAGGAGCAGGGCCAACACGACGCGCACCGTCATCGGGCTCGCAAGCAGTGCGCCGATGACGTCGTAGCCAACGCCGAGCACGCGCGGTTCAAGCAGACCGCCGAGGCCGACGACGAGTCCGCCAAGCATCGGCCACCACATCCAATGGATCGGCAGCCGCTCGAACGCGTCCTCGATGATGTAGAGCGCTTTTGTAATCCCGCTCGACTGCAAACCGATCAGGGCGCCGAAAGCGATGCAGGCGGGCAAGAGCCACCACAGGTCGAGCGCGGGCGCGGCGAACGGAAAAAGCGGACCCGCGCCGATCAAGAGGGGGCGCAGGCTCGCCGCGATCACGACTGCAACGACGGTGGGCACGAAGCTGCGTGGCCGCCATTCAAACAGCAAGAGCTCCACGGCCAACAGCACCGCTGCGACCGGCGATCCAAAAACCGCAGTCATCCCCGCAGCGGCGCCGGCGACGAGAAGGGTTTTGCGTTCCGCGGCGCTCAGATGGAACATTTGGGCGAACAGCGAGCCAAATGCGCCGCCGGTCATGATGATCGGCCCTTCGGCGCCGAACGGCCCGCCGCTGCCAATCGAGATGGCCGACGAGAGCGGCTTCAACACCGCGACGCGGGGCGACATGCGGCTGCCGCCGATCAGGATGGCCTCGATCGCTTCGGGAATGCCGTGGCCGCGAATCTTTTCCGATCCGAAACGGGCCATCAATCCGATCACCAGGCCCCCGAGCGCTGGGGCGATCACCATCCAGAGCGAAGGTGCGACCTGCGAAAGCGAGCGCGTGACGAAATCTAAGCGTCCAAACCAGACGGCGTTAGTCACCAGCGTAATCAGCTTCAGCAACATCATTGCCGCCGCCGCGCCGCCGGCGCCGACCACCAGCGCCATCGCCGCAAGCACCAGCATGCGGCGATCG
>JAFEDV010000489.1 GCA_018241475.1 Pseudomonadota bacterium
CACCGTCATCCGCCGCAATCGCGGGCGCATCGTCCGCGCCGTGGCGCGCGAAAGCGGCGAATATCCCTTCGCGCTCGACGCCGCGCTCGACGACATGATGGCGCGCACGCGCGCGCTCAATCTGCGGGCCCCGGGTCCCACTCAAAAAGTTCGCCGCGACATTACGGCTATGCTAACCTCGAAGGCGGTGCATTCACATTATCTCTCCTCCCGCCGCGCCTGGTTCGCTGTATGAAGCAACTCCGCATCCTTGCGATCTGCCGGCCCGACCAGTTGCCGCCGGATTCGCTGGAAGGTCTGAGCGAAAAAGAAGTCTATGCCTGCAAGACCGAGTGGAACGTCCACGTCACGCTGCGCGAAGCCGGCCATGAAGTTCATTGGCTCGGCGTGCAGTACAATTTGGCGCCGCTGCGTGAGAAGATCGAAACCTGGAAACCCGACATCGTTTTCAACCTGCTCGACCAGTTCCATGGCGAGACGCTCTACTGCCAGCACGTCGCCGCTTTTCTCGAGCTGATGAAAGTGCCCTACACCGGCTGCAATCCACGCGGCATGGTGCTCGCACAGGGCAAGGATCTCTCCAAGAAGTTGCTCAAGTACCACCGCATCCCGACGCCGGCGTTCGTTGTCTATCCCATGAGCCGCAAGGTGGCGCGGCCGGCGCGTCTCAAGTTTCCGCTGATCGTCAAGAGCCTGACGGAAGATGCTTCCCACGGCATTTCTCAGGCCTCCGTCGTCTATTCCGACGAGAAGCTCGAAGAGCGCGTGAAATTCATCCATGAGCGCATCGGCACCGCCGCCATCGTCGAGCAATATATCGATGGGCGCGACATCTATGTCGGCGTCCTCGGCGACGACCGACTCACCGTGCTGCCGATTTGGGAGCTGAAGTTCGGCCAGATGGCGCCGGACGCGCTGCCGATCGCCACGGAAACCGTGAAGCACAACGTCGAATACCAGAAGAAGCGCGGCGTCGAGGACGGCCCCGCCGACGACCTGCCGAAGCCGCTCGTCTCCAAGATCCGCACCATGGTGAAGCGCATCTGCCGCACACTGGAGCTCGACGGCTATGCGCGCGTCGACCTCCGCCTCGACAACGACGGGACCCCCTACTTCATCGAAGCCAACCCCAATCCGGAAATCGCGCCCGGCGAAGAGCTCGCGCAATCGGCGATGCACGACGGCATCACCTACGCCGAATTGTTGGAGCGCATCCTGACGCTGGGGCTCCGCCGCGCGGGCCAGCAGCCGGATTACGCCGAGCCGACCAGCCAGCGCGCGCGCGAAGTCATTCCGGAAATGCCCGCATCGACCCCGGCGCCGCCGCTCACCAAGTAGCGTCCGAAAGTTGACCCCATCCCACCGCCGGCGCACAGCTTGAGCATGAAATGGGTGGTGGGACTGATCTTGACGGCGACGACGCTCTGCGCGTGCAGCGCCGCTGTTGACGTTGGCCAAGCGAGCCAGGCAGTCGCGGAATTCAGGCGCCTGCAAGCTGCGGGGAGCGACGAGGCGCTTTACAGCAATGCCTCCCCGGTCTTCCGAAATTCCGCCACGTTCGCCGACTTCAAGCGCATCGAAGATGCGGTGCGCGCCGCCATCGCCAGAGGCTGCGAGGCGCCGCCGGCGGATGCGATGTCGTGGAACACGTTTTATGGAACCGGCGGCGAGCGTGTGACCATGGTCTACCGGCGCAATTGCGCTGACGGCGATCTTACCGAGACGTTCGTCTTCGTCATGGATCGCGGCACACTGAAGCTCGGCGGCTATCAGGTTGGGGGAATGGCGCTCTTCCCACCTTCAGCCTCATCAACCCCGCCTGCCGGCGCGCAGACCACAACCACGACGCCCGCACCGTCCGCCACGCCGGCGCCGAAATGATGAAAGCAGTTTAGCTCAGCCAGGCCGGCTTCTTGAACGGCTTGCCCAGATCCTTCGCCACCGCTTCGTGGGTGATCGCGCCTTCGTAGACGTTGAGCCCGCTCGCCAGATGCGCATCGTCCTGCAGCGCCTTCTTGTAGCCCTTGTTGGCAAGCGCCAGCGTGAACGGCAGCGTCGCGTTGTTAAGCGCAAACGCAGAGGTACGCGAAACCGCGCCCGGCATGTTCGCCACGCAATAATGGATGATGCCATCGACGGTGAACACCGGATCGGAGTGCGTCGTCGGATGCGAGGTCTCGAAGCAGCCGCCCTGGTCGATGGAGATGTCGACTAGCACCGCGCCGGGGCGCATGGTTTTCAACATGCCGCGGGTGATCAGCTTGGGCGCCGCCGCGCCCGCCACCAGCACGGCGCCGACGACAACATCCGCTTCCTTGATCGCCTCGGCGATCGCCGCCTTGGTCGAATAGACCGTCTCCAGGCGGCCGTTGAATTCGCGATCCAGCTCTTCCAAGCGCGCCGGGTTCTTGTCGAACACCTGCACCCGCGCGCGCATGCCGACCGCGATCTGGGCGGCATTGTAGCCGGAAACGCCCGCACCGAGGATCACCACGTTGGCCGGCTGCACGCCCGGCACGCCGCCGAGCAGCACGCCGCGCCCGCCCTGCGCCTTCTCCAGGAAGTGCGCGCCAACCTGGATCGACATGCGCCCTGCGACTTCCGACATCGGCTTCAAGAGCGGCAGGCGCCCGTCCTTGTCCGTCACCGTCTCATACGCGATGCAGGTTGCGCCCGATTTCATCAGCCCTTCCGCCTGCTCGGGATCCGGCGCCAGATGCAGATAGGTAAACAGCACATGGTGCGGTTTCAGCCGCGCGATCTCGACCGCTTGCGGCTCCTTCACCTTCACGATCATCTCGGCTTCGTTGAACACGGCGTCCGCGTTCGGCAGAATCTTGGCGCCGATCTTCTTGTAAACCTCATCGGAGGCGCCGATGCCCTCGCCGGCCTTGGTCTCCATAAGCACTTCATGGCCGGCGTGGACCAGTTCGGCGGCGCTCTCGGGCGTTAGGCCGACGCGATATTCGTGAACCTTGATTTCCTTCGGGCAGCCGACGCGCATGGGACTTCCTCAGTTGAATCCCTCCGGCGAGGGGACCGGGGTTCTTGCGCGCTCAAATATCGCAAAAACCATGCACGATCTTGGATATTTCCCTGGATTTCCTCGTTACGACGCGTAAGTGTCGGCCTTTCAATGCCCCCAACGCAAAATTCTCCCGTCTCGCTCGACGAATTCGATCACAAAATCCTGGTCGAGCTCGAACGAGACGGCGTCGCCACCGCCGCGGCGCTCGCCGAAAAAGTCGGTCTCTCCCCTTCCGCCTGCCACCGCCGCGTCAAAGCTATGGAGGCCGCCGGCGTCATCGAGGGTTACGCCGCCATTCTGTCCGAGAAGGCGCTCGGCCGCAGCGCCACCGTCTTTGTCGCGGTCACGCTCGACAATCAGCGCAGCGACACGATGGCCGCCTTCGAACGCGCCGTCGCCAGATGCCGCGAGGTGCAGGATTGCCACCTGATGACCGGCGAGAGCGACTACCTGCTGCGCATCGTCATCGCCGACGACGACCGTTACGAACGCGTGCACCAGGAGACGCTGTCAAAACTTCCCGGCGTCCGGCGTCTCGTCTCCAACTTCACCATCCGCACGGTGTTCCGGCGCGCAGCGTCGGTTGCGCATTGAAGAGATGCGCGCGCGGCGCAGAAGCCGGCAGGAGCTTTCGCCTGCCGGCCCATCACGGCATCGCCGCCGTGACGCCGCGTCAGCGCGCGCCCATCAGCTTGGACGAACGCAGATATTGTGGCCGCTCGCCGTATCGGCTGTCGAAGTTCCGATCCGGCTTGGGTCGGAGCGGCACGCACAGGCTGCGCCCGCCGCTTTGTGCGTGCGGCACCCTTGAGGCGAGCCGGATTGGCTTTCCGCACTCATGCTGGTCGAGGCTGGCGTATTGGCGCCCGCGCCCGTTGCGGACGAACCCCCCGCGCTCGACGCAGGTGGGGCGGACGGCATCGATGACGCCGACGGGCTGGCCGGAACTGTAGTCGTCGTGGTCGTCGCCGGCGGGGTCGTGTGCTGGCTGCCGCCGGTCTGCGCCAAGCCGATGGGAACGCCGAACACGCAGGCCGCCGCGGTCACGATCAAGAAGCGCTTCATGTGAGAGACTCCTGACTCGCATCCCCCCAAGCGCTAACGGCGCGTCCGGTGCTGCGGTTTCCTGCTTGGCGGTATTTTTAACGTCCCGGTTCCATCGAAGCGCTTTGCCCGCTTCCGGGCGCTGTGCTTTGTTTCCGCCGTCCAGGAGCCAGCCTTCATGTCCGATCCCCTTGTCATCCCGGTTCCGCCAGCTTGGGCCAAGCGCGCTTATGTCGACGATGTCGGCTATCGCGCCATGCACGCTTCCGCGCTTGCCGATCCGGAAGCGTTCTGGGGCAAGCACGGCCAGCGCCTCGACTGGATCAAGGCTTACACCAAGGTCAAGGCGACGAGTTTCAACGAGGCCGACTTTGGCATCCGCTGGTATGAAGACGGCGTTCTCAATGTCTCCGCCAATTGCATCGACCGCCACTTGGACAAGCGCGGCGATCAGATCGCGCTGATCTGGGAAGGCGACGATCCCAGCGAATCGAAGACCATCACTTACAGGCAACTGCACAAGGAGGTCTGCCGCTTCGCCAACGTGCTCAAAGCCCAGGGCGTCAGACGCGGCGACCGCGTCACCATCTATATGCCCATGATTCCGGAGACCGCGTACGCGATGCTCGCGTGCACGCGCATCGGCGCCATCCACTCCGTGGTCTTCGGCGGCTTCTCGCCCGAAAGTCTCGCCAACCGCATCAATGATTGCGACTCGAAATTGGTCATCACCGCCGACGAAGGACTGCGCGGCGGCAAGAAAGTGCCGCTCAAGGCCAATGTCGACGCCGCCGCGCCGCATGCGCCAAGCCTGGAGCGCGTGCTGATGATCTCGCGCACCGGTGCGGCCGTGCCGATGCAGGCTGGCCGCGACGTGCGCTTCGAGGACGAGATCGCCAAGGTCTCCGCCGACTGCCCGCCCGAGCCGATGGGCGCGGAAGACCCGATGTTCATCCTCTACACGTCAGGCTCCACCGGAAAGCCGAAAGGCGTGCTGCATACGACGGGCGGCTATCTCGTCTACGCTTCGATGACGCACCAATATGTCTTCGACTATCACGACGGCGATATCTATTGGTGCACAGCCGATGTCGGCTGGGTCACTGGCCACACCTACATCGTTTACGGTCCGCTCGCGAACGGCGCGACAACCCTGATGTTCGAAGGCGTACCGAACTACCCGACTGCGTCGCGTTTCTGGGAAGTCGTCGACAAGCACAAGGTCAACATCTTCTACACTGCGCCCACGGCGTTGCGCGCCTTGATGCGCGAGGGCGACGGCCCGGTGAAGAAATGCTCGCGCGCAAGCCTGCGTCTCATCGGCACCGTCGGCGAGCCGATCAATCCGGAAGCCTGGCTTTGGTACTACCGCACGGTCGGCGACGAACGTTGCCCCGTCGTCGACACCTGGTGGCAGACCGAAACCGGCGCCGCGCTGATCACCAATCTGCCAGGCGCCACGGCGATGAAGCCCGGCAGCGCCACGCGCCCGTTCTTTGGCGTCAAACCGGCGCTGGTCGACGATGCCGGCAAGGTTCTTGAGGGCGCGGCCAGCGGCAATCTCGTGTTGCTCGATTCATGGCCGGGGCAGATGCGCACCGTCTATAACGATCATGAACGATTCTTCCAAACCTACTTCTCGACCTATCCCGGCATGTATTTTACCGGCGACGGCTGCCGCCGTGACGAGGACGGCTATTACTGGATCACCGGCCGGGTCGACGATGTGCTCAATGTTTCCGGTCATCGCCTCGGCACCGCCGAAATCGAAAGCGCCCTGGTGGCGCATCCCAAGATCGCCGAAGCGGCCGTCGTCGGCATGCCGCACGACATCAAGGGCACCGGCATCTATGCGTACGTCACGCTCAATGCCGGTGAGACCGGCGACGAAACCCTGGCCGGCGACGTCAAACAATGGGTGTCGCACGAGATCAGTCCGATCGCGCGGCCTGACGTCGTCCAGTTCGCGCCGAGTCTGCCGAAAACCCGCAGCGGCAAGATCATGCGCCGCATCCTGCGCAAGATCGCCGAGAACGATCTCTCCAATCTTGGCGACACCAGCACGCTGGCGGATCCCAGTGTGGTTGACGATCTCGTGAAGAACAGAGCGAGCGCGTGAAGGCGAAACATGCGCTCGCGTTGATGTTACCGGTCGCAATGCTGGCATCGACTCTCGCAACGGCCCAGGATCAAACGCCACCCGTCGCCACGCCCTTACCTGCTGGGGAAGATCTGCATCAAATGCCTGCCGGCGCCGGCACGGACATGTCGCAGTTCTGTGCGCACCTGCGAGTACCGATGCGCTACTACCCCGGACACGCTCGCGACCTTCGCATCGAGGGTTCGACGACACTGGAGTGTGCGTTGGACGCGAATGATCGCATACAGACGTGCTGGATCGTCTCTGAGACGCCGCCGCATGAAGAATTCGGTCTCGCCGGCCTACAGGTGGCTTGCCGCTTGCTAAGTGTGCGCGCCCCAGCGGCTTGGACGCCGTTTCATGTCGATGGCGACATGCGCCCTCACGTTCGCGCTCCACTAGATTTCCGCCTCAACGAAAGTCACTGAAGGATACGCATGCCCAAAATCGACATCGCCGCCGCCCCGCAGCGCATCGGCTCCGGCTATCCTGCGCCCTTTCACGAGCCGTGCGCGGCGCGCGTGCGAAAGCAATTGGGCGATGCGGCGGGCTTGAGCGATTTCGGCGTCAATCTGCTCACGCTCCGCCCCGGCGCGTGGTCGAGCCAGCGCCATTGGCACGACATCGAGGACGAGTTCGTCTATGTGCTTTCAGGCGAAGTGGTGCTGGTCACCGACGACGGCGAGACCACTTTGAAAGCCGGCGACTGCGCGGGCTTCCCGAAGAACGCATCAAACGGCCACCACCTCGTCAATCGCAGCAACGCCGATGCGACGCTGCTGGAGATCGGCACGCGCACAACCGACGACGTCACGACCTATTCGGACATCGACATGAAATACGATCCGAAGCTCGGCGGTTACGTGCGTCGGAACGGCGAGCCGTATCCCGAACGCAAAGCATAGAAGGCGCCTTTATGAAATCGAGCGCAGCACGCTTAGCCGCCGCGGGCGTTTGCTGAAGCTGTTGCGGGCTGAGCTGCGGGCGCTGCGCCATGCGCGCCAGGCTTCAGGAATTTCACCAGCACGCGCTGGCCGACGAGCACCGGCGCCTGCTGCGCATCCGCAACCACCTCCACCACCCGCTCGTCCGTCTGCTGCGAAGGATCGTCGCTTTGCAGGCGGCGTGCGCCGAACACCTGCGCGATGCGCAACACGGTTCCCGGATAGGAGCGCGTCTGGTCGGCCTCCGGCACGATCTCCACGCGCATGCCGACGCGCACCGCATTGAGCGAGCGCTCTTCCAGTTCCGCGCGAACGATGCGGGCGGTGCGCGGCTGCAATTGGAACATCGGCGTCACGTTCAGCGTGGATGCGCCCATGCCGGGATTGGCGTAGCGGCGCACGATGCGCCCTTCGTCGGGCGCCCTCACCACGTGCTGCTCGACGACGTAGTTCGCTTGCGCCAGCGCCGCGCGCTGCTGCGCCTGGGTGGCGAGTTGCACATCGAGCTGGCTCTGCGCCGTGCGCACAGCGTCGCGCGCATTCTCCACCGCCTGCGGCGAAACGAAGTTCTGCGCCGAAAGTTGCTCGGTGCGCGCCACATTGCGTTGCGCTGCGGCAAGTGCGGTGCGCCCGGCGTCGACCTGCGCGGTCGCCTCCTGAAGGCTTGCCACCGCCCGGTTGCGAGCCAGACGCGAATCTTGATCGTCCAACTGCGCCAGGACTTCGCCGCGATGCACTTCGTCGCCCTCCTGGACCATCACTTGCGTGACGATGCCAGGCTGACGGGCCGCGATATCGACGAGACCGCCTTCGACATCGACCTTGCCGGCGGCGATCGCCGCGTACGGCGAGTTCGCCTCGGCCGCAGCGTGTGCGGCGCGCTGCTTCTCTTCGCTCCCCTGCGCGTTGCCGCAAGACGCAAGTCCTGCCGCGGCGCCGATGAGCAACGCCGAAGCCAGAGTGGCGCGGAGCGTGGTTTTGAGTGCGCTGTTCATGATCGTTGCCCGTTGCATCGGTGGATGCCCCTAGTGAATTCCTTTGAAAGACGATGGATCGGCGTTTTGCGAAAGAATGCGGCCGTCTTCGATGGTGATGATGCGGTCGGCGTAGGCTGCGAGGCGCACGTCGTGGGTCACGCAAAGCACGCTGGCGCCGTGGCTCTTAGCCGAGCGGCGCAACAATCCCATGACGTTGGCGCCGTTTTCGCCGTCGAGCGCTGAGGTCGGCTCGTCCGCGAAAATCAGCTTCGGATTTTTCGCCAACGCCCGTGCGATCGCCACGCGCTGCTTTTCCCCGCCCGACAACTCGTCCGGCCGTTTACGCAGCAATTTGGTCAGGCCGACCTCGCCCAGGGCGGTTTCGGCGATGCCGCCGATCTCCTCCTTCTTGAAGCCCGCGTACTTGAGCACGGTCTCGACCTGCTGGCGCGCATTCAAGGCGCCGAACAGATTGAAACCCTGGAAGATGAAGCCGCAGTGCTCGAGGCGGAACTTGTCGATCTTGGTCTTCTTCAGACCCCAGATGTCTTCGCCGAGCGCCGTGACCTCGCCGCCATCGGGTTTCAGCAGGCCCGAAATCGCCGCCAACAAGGTCGACTTGCCCGAGCCGGACGGCCCCATGACAAGCGCGATTTCGCCCTGCGCGATGTTGAGGTCGATGCCCTTCAGCACCGGCGTCTTCACCTTGCCGGTCTTGAAGCTCTTTTCGATGCCGCGGGCGGCGATGGCTGCAGCTGTCATCGGAGCAAATCCGCCGGTTGGCTTTTCTTGAGCACGCCGAGCGAGAAAAAGCCCGACGCCAGCGCGATGATCATCAGCATGATCGCGCAGGTTATGATCCAACTCGGCATGAAGCCGAACGGCACGCCGCCCACACCGGCGAGCACGGCGATCAGCGCCATGATGCCGGCCGTGACGACGAGGCCCGCGACGCCCACCCAGAACGACAATTCCATGACGATGAGGCGCAGGCTGCCCATCGAAACGCCAAGTGCGCGCAGGCTCGCGAGCTCCTTGATGTTGGCGAGGATAGCGCCGCGCAGCGTCTGCCAGGTGATCATGATGCCGACGAGCAGCCCGAGCACGGTCGCCGCCCACATGAAGAGCGCAATGATGCTCTCGTTGAGGAAGCTGTCGAGCGTCGCCGCATGCAGACCGCTTCGCGTCCAGGCGCGATATTGATGATTGGAAATGGCGTTGAGCTGATCGCGCACCGCCTCGGCCTGCTCCGGATCGCGCACGCGCACCATCAGCGGTCCCAGACGCGTGGTGTTGGCGCGGCCCATTTCGCGCAGCGTCTGGCGCGACATCACGATCACCGGATTGTCGAGCGCGGGATAGCCGTCGAGGATCGCCGCCACACGCACGACGTGGCCGCGGAACGTCGCCTCGCTGCCGAGCTGCACGCCCAGGCGTTTCAGCAAGGTGCGGTCGACGGCGATGTTGTACGGCACTGACAGCGCTTGCCGCGTCGCTTCGGTGAAGTCGGTCGGCAGTGTCACCGCGTTCGGAATCGGATCGATGATCGAGACGCTCACATATTCGGGATCAGACTTGCCCGGTCCGTAGAAGCGCCCGTCGTCGCCATCGAGATCGCGCACCTCGGTGACCTCGGAATTCATGTAGACGAGCGGCAGAATGCGCTCAGGCAGGCCGCCCGCATTGTTGAGCGACTTTGCGTTCGGCGGCAGCACCATGATGTCGGCGCGCGAACGGTCGATGGTCGCCGTGTAGCCGCTGATCAGGCCGACGAAGAGCCCGGACATGCCGAGCACCAGCACGCCAGCGGAAGCCAGCGCCACGATCGCCGCCATATAGCGGCGCCACTCGAACAGGAGCGTGGACAAAGCCAGGCTCAAGGCTCACCCCCGACCAAAAGACTACTTATCGATAATCGATAAGGAGGGGGCCGTCCAGACCCGCTCTGGTCCTGGGATGCAACGAACCCAGCGCCTGGATGCGCGACGGCGCGCCTAATTCAGCGTTGAGTGTTAAGCGCTCGCTTTATCCAGCGTCGCCACATCCCCGGCGCTCAGTTTCACCCGCAGCGCGCCCATCAGCTCCTGCAGTTGATCCACGCTCGTCGCGCTGGCGATCGGCGCGGCGATCGCCGGCTTCGCCATGATCCAGGCCAACGCCACTTGCGCCGGCGTCGCATCATGCTTGGCGCACACCGCATCGAGCGCCGCCAACACCGCCGGCCCCTTGCCCTGCATGTATTTGTCCATGCGCTGCCCGCGCGGGCTCTTCGCCTTGTCGGCCTCGCTGCGGTACTTGCCGGTCAGATAGCCGCTCGCCAGCCCGTAGTACGGCAAGAGAGACACTTGCTCGCGTTCGCACAGCGGCATCAGCTCCGCTTCGATCTCGCGGTTGAGCAGGTGATATTCCGGCTGCTGCGCGCTGAAGCGCGCTTTGCCCGTCCGGTCGCTTTCCTTCAGCCCTTCCGCGAAACGCTCCGGCTTGAAGTTCGAAGCGCCGACCGCGCGCACTTTCCCCGCCTTCACCAAGCGGTCCAGCGCGTCGATGTATTCTTCAGCAGCCGTCGCTTCGTCGTCGCGGTGCAACCAGTAAAGATCGATGGTCTCGACACCGAGCCGCTTCAGCGAGCCATCGCACGCCGCCAGGATATTGTCGCGCTTG
>JAFEDV010000048.1 GCA_018241475.1 Pseudomonadota bacterium
GAATACGAAAAGGCCGATCGGATTCTGAAGGCGCACCGAATCCGCTCGACGCTCGTCGTCTTCGGCAGCGCGCGGACGCAGCAAGACGGACCCAACAAGGAGCCGTTCTGGTACCATGAGGCGCGAACCTTCGGCCGCATCGCCTCCGAGCGAGGCGGCGCGCTCTGCGAAGAAGGCGGGGTGCGTCGCAACGTCATCGCTACCGGCGGCGGCCCCGGCACCATGGGCGCCGCCAACCGCGGCGCGCGTGAAGCTGGGGCGGTGACCATCGGTTTCAATATAGCGCTGCCGCACGAGCAGGAGCCCAATCCCTACACCACGCCGGAATTGACGTTCCAGTTTCACTACTTCGCCATGCGCAAGATGCACTTGGCGATGCGGGCCAACGCTCTCGTGATCTTTCCGGGCGGCTTCGGCACGTTCGATGAGATGTTCGAAATTTTGACGCTTCGGCAGACGCACAAGGCGCCGCTCATTCCGGTGGTCATCTTCGATGAAGCGTACTGGCGCGAGATCATCGCCATCGACAAGCTTGTCGAGCATCGCATGATCGATCCTGCCGACCTCACGCTCTTTCGTTTCGCCGACAGCGCCGAGGCCGCCTGGGAAGCGCTCCTGGAGCAAGGCCTAGGCGCCGCGCATCCCAACGGGGAGGACTCGGAAGACATGGCCCGCGACCTTTGATTGGCGGAAAAGCCACTGCTCGTTGGCAGCCGGGCCGCTCCCGAAGGCATGGGACCTTCGCCACCTAGGGGTTGGCAGAAGGTACGGAGAACAGCCCAATGAAGAAGTACGTGATCGAGCGTGAAATCCCTGGCGTCGGCACGATGGGACCAAGCGACCTCTCTGGCGCCGCCAAGACCTCCAACAAGGCGTTGTCACAACTGGCGCCGAAGGTGCAATGGCAGCAATCCTATGTGGCGAAGGACAAGACCTTCTGCGTCTATTTCGCCGACAACGAAGACGCGGTTCGCGAGCATGCCCGCCTGTCGGGATTCCCGGCCAACAAGATCACGGAAATCCATGGCGTGATCGACCCGGCGACCGAACGCGGTTGATGCAATGAACCCGCCGGATGGTGTAGATTGGCCGCGCAGGCCGGAGTGCCAAATGCTCGACGTCACAGTCGTACTGTTGGACGACGGCTACGCTTCGACCGCGTTGATGCCGATCGAAATCTTCCATTCGGCGGGAGCGTTGTGGCGCGAGCTCAAGGGAGAAATCCCTGAGCCGCGCTTCCGCGTCACCACCGCTTCGATCGATGGCGGCCCGGTGCGCAGCCCCTACGCCGGCCTGAAGATGACGCCGCAATGCGGGATCGATGACATAGAGCGTACGGATATCGTGGTGGTGCCCACATCCGGCCTGGCGTTTGACGAGAAGATCGTCGAACACAGCAAGCTGCTGCCTTGGCTCGAACGTCACCACACGCGGGGCGCCTATCTCGCCGGTGTCTGCATGGGCTCTGGCTATCTGGCCGAGGCTGGGCTGCTCGAAGGACGAAAGGCGACGACGCATTGGGCGTTGAGCAACGACTTCAAGCGCCGTTATCCAAGCGTCGACTGGCGCACCGACATGTTCGTGACCGAGGACTCGCGTCTGCTTTGCAGCGGCGGGCTTACGGCGGCCGCGGACGTGAGCCTCTATCTGGTCGAGAAGCTTTTCGGGCACGAAGTGGCGGTGCAGACAGCAAAGGCGCTGCTCCTCAACATGCCGCGTGCGAGCCAATCCGGCTACGCAATGCTGCCGCTTTCGCCGCCGCACAACGACGATGCGATCCGCGGCGCCGAGCACATGCTGCAATCGCGGTTCCGCGAAGAACTGTGCATTGACGACCTTGCCAGCGCGGCGGCGATGAGCTCACGCAACTTCCTGCGCCGATTCAAGGCCGCTACCGGCCGCCTCCCCGGCGATTACCTACGGGCCGTGCGCATCGAGTCGGCAAAGGCGATGCTGGAACGCGATCGCTGCTCGGTGCAGAATGTGGCGCGGGCGGTGGGGTACGACGATGTCTCGTTCTTCCGCACGCTCTTCAAGCGCACTACGGGGATGACGCCCGCCGAATATCGCACGCACTTCGCGGCGGCGGCGGTGCGCCAGCAAGAGAGCGCGGACACGCGCTAGCACCGACTTCGTCGTGATCGCCAATGGCGCGTCGTGTGACCGATCTCGCCGATGCGGCCTTCATTTCTCTTTGCGGGCGCGTGGGGCTAGCTGGGCCTTACGGTCGCAGCATCTGCGGCGGCCTCGCTCGGCGCCAGAGGTCCTTGTTCGATCAGTAGTTTTTCGGCGTGCCGAGATTGTGCTCGCACGCCTTGGCTCCTGTGTGGCGGATGCGAAGCTTGCCATTTCCATTTATTGGGATTTTTGTCAGTAAAGCAGAAGGATCCACCGCTGGAACGCGCATGACCGAGAAATCGACGCCCGCCGACGTTAACGTGCCGCCGCGCGACATTCATTTCGATGTCGCCGCGGCCAGGAACAGCCACTGGCTCGGTGGCGATCCGGTCGGCACGGCGGTGTTCAATGCGCTGTCGCTCACATTCCCGGACGGCGAGCGCATATTCATCGATGCGGTGCGCCACTATCGCGGCGAAGTCAGCGGCAAGCTGGTCGAGGATGTGAAGGGTTTCATTGCCCAGGAAGCAATTCACTCGCGCGAGCATCACGCGCTGAACCAGCTCATTGATCGCGCGAAATACCCGGTCGCCGAGATTGAGGCGGCAATCAGGGAGCGAGTGGCGTACGCACGAAGCCGCTGGCCGCTCGCCATGTTGATCTCGACCATCGCACTCGAGCACTTCACGGCGATGATGGCGGAGGCGCACGCCCGGCACCGCAATCTCTTTGATAATACCGACCCCGGCATCGAGCGCTTGTGGCGCTGGCATGCAGTGGAAGAAACCGAGCACAAGGCTGTCGCCTTCGACGTGTTCATGCATGTGACGCGCGACTGGCCGCCGCTGCGGCGCTACCTGCGCCGCTCTGTCGCCATGGCGATGATCAGCTACTTCTTCACGCGCAACATCACCCATTACGCAGCGCAATTGCTGAGTGCGGACGGCTATGCCTACGACGCGGCGGTGAAGGCGGTGAAGCGCTATGTGTGGCGCACGCCCGGCCTCTTCTCGCGCAACCTCGGGGCCTATTTCGCCTGGTATCGGCCCGGCTTCCACCCATGGGATCGGGACAACCGCGCGCTGGTCGCGGAATGGAAGGCGGAATTCGACGCCGCTGCGGCGCCGAGCGCCGCCTA
>JAFEDV010000490.1 GCA_018241475.1 Pseudomonadota bacterium
AAGGCGCGACATGAGGGACCCGATGAACCTTGAAATGCTGTGCTGCGGCGCCAATAAAGCGAATGTTCGTTCGCTAATTGTGAATGGGATGCGCGTCCGTCAACTCTTGGATGCGTCGCATTGCAAGGTATTGCTGGAGTTTAATAAATGAATCCCTCCGCAGGCCTCCGCGCGCTGAGAACTGGCGTGGCGTCAACCGCGATGCTGGCGTTGTGCGGGTGCGTCCTGTTTCCGCGTGAGCACGCAACGGCGCCGCCCATGCCTTCAACTTGGGTTGACGCGCCCGTAGCAGCCGAAGCGCCGCTGACCGACTGGTGGAAACAGTTCAACGATCCGACGCTCGACCAGCTTATTGCCGAGGGGCTCCAGAACGGTCCGACCGTCCAGATCGCCGCACTGCGCGTGCGCGAGGCGCGGGCGCAGAACCAGGCGACGATCGGTCAAACCTTGCCAAGCATTTCGGCGGTCGCTTCGGGCAATTATTCGCGCAACGTCGATTCCGCTGTCCACGACGAGCAGATGGTGGGCGCCTACGGGCCGCAGGTCTCCTGGGAGGCGCCGCTGTTCGGACGCTTCGAAGCGGCGCTCGTGGGCGCGCGCGCGAACACGCTGAGCGCGCGGGCCGACGCGCGCGGCGCGCAAGTCGCGCTCGCAGCCGATATCGCGCAGGCCTATGTCAATTTGCGCGCCGCGCAGAACACCCACGCGGCGCTCGAAGAGCTCTATCAGTCCGCCAACCAGCTCGCCGACATTCTCGACACCAGCGCGCGCGCCGGCATTGCTGCGCCGGCGGACGCCGCCAATGCACGCCGCCTGGCGGAAAGCACGCACGCGCGCGTCGCCGACGCCGTTATCGCCGAGCGGGGCGCCGAGAACGCCCTCGCTGTACTCCGTGGCATAACCCCCGGCGCGGAGAGCGAACAGGTCCGCGCCGCATTGGCGGCGCAGCGCGAAACACCTACTCTGCTGCTGAGCGGTGCGCCCGCGGCGCCTGCGGACTTCATTCGCCTGCGCCCGGACGTGGCGCGCGCAGAGGCGCAGACACTACTCGCGGCTGCGGCGCTCGCGGACGCACGCGCAAGCATGTTGCCGCAAATCAATCTGATTGGCGCAATCACGACGACACAGAACGTTATCGGCACGCCGCTGGTTGGCGGAACGCAAACGGTCGCTACGGCGCGGCCCCTGATCACATTGCCGCTGTTCGATTGGGGCGCCTTGCGCGCGCAATCGCGCCAACGCAATGCGCAATTCCAGGAATCCCTGATCCAGTATCGCCAGACCGTCACGCAGGCCGTGGCCGAAGCATCAAACGCGCTGGTTTCGCTGGATCAGGGCCGCATGCGGCTCAACTCTTCGCGGGCGGCCGAACAAGCCGCCACGATCAGCGACAACGGCGCGCGGGCCGCCTATCAGGCCGGTCTTCAAAGTCTGACCGATCGGCTCACGGCCGATCAGCAGCTCATCGACGCGCGCCTCGCCCGCATCAGCGCCGAGCAAGCGCAGGCAAGCGCCGCAATCGCCACGTATCGCGCGTTCGGGGGCGGCCCCGACTTCAACGCCTCCGTGCACTGAGCATGGAATCCCCTCGAGGCGAAGCCTCGAGGGGACTGCCGAGCTGGCCAGGCGCCTAGGGCGTGGACGTTGCAGTCGACGTGCCGGTTGACGTGCCGGTCGCCGTGCTCGTTCCCGTCGATGTAGACATCGAGGTGTCCGTCGACGTGGCCATGCCAGTATCGGAGGCGGTCGCAGTCTCGGTCGAGGTCGTTTCGCTCGTCGTCGTGCTCTGGCCGCAAGCGGCGAGACCAACGAGGCAGGCCGCGGCGGAGGCCGCCAGGATCGATTTCAACATGCGTTTCTCCAAAGAGAGCGCCCTGCAGTGGCGGCGCACCGGATGCGGCGAAATTGCCGCTGTCCGCCACAACGTCGCCGCACCCTCCTGGTTCCCGGTTCCTTCGGGGTCTGGTCGGCGCCCCGCGGCGGGCTATAAGCGGGCGCACAGAGGACCCGATGGCCGCAGACTTGAACGAGGACCAGCAGCTCATTGTCGAGACTGCGCGTGGATTCGCGCGGGAGAAGCTTCGCCCCAACGCTGCTCGCTGGGAGAAGGAGGGTCTGGATCGCGGGGTCCTGCGGGAGCTCGCCGGCTTGGGCTTCGGCGGCATCTATGTGCGCGAGGATGTGGGCGGCTCAGGCCTCTCGCGGCTCGACGCTGCTCTGATCTTTGAAGAACTGTCGCGCGGCTGTGTGGCGACGGCGGCGTTTCTGTCCATCCACAACATGTGCGCGTGGATGGTCGATTGCTTCGGCGATGAGGAACAGCGCAGGCGCCTGCCGAAACTGGCGACCATGGAAACGATCGCCTCCTATTGTCTGACCGAACCGGGTTCGGGCTCCGACGCCGCGGCGCTGCGCACAAGCGCGAGGCCCGACGGCAACGCGCACTACGTACTCAACGGTTCGAAAGCCTTCATCTCGGGCGCGGGTTTCTCGGATCTCTATCTTGTCATGTGCCGCACCGGCGAGGATGGGCCGAAGGGCGTATCCGCCGTAATGGTCGAGAATGGCGCAAAAGGGCTCTCCTTCGGCAAGCACGAAGACAAGATGGGCTGGCGCGCGCAGCCGACGGCCATCGTCAGTTTCGACAATTGTCGCGTGCCGGTCGAGAACCGCATCGGTCCGGAGGGCGAAGGCTTCAGATACGCGATGCGCGGCCTCGACGGCGGACGCCTGAATATTGCCGCATGCGCGCTCGGCGGCGCGCAAGATGCGCTCGACCGCGCGCTGGCCTACGTTCAGGAACGCAAGCAGTTCGGCAGACGCATCGCCGACTTCCAGAACACGCAATTCGCCCTGGCGGACATGGAAACCGAACTCGCGGCGTCACGCGCGCTCCTTCACATGGCCGCACGCAAGCTCGACGCGAACGCGCCGGACGCGACCAAGTACTGCGCCATGGCCAAGCGTTTCGTGACGGATGCGGCGTTCAGGGTCGCCGACCAGGCCCTGCAACTTCACGGCGGCTACGGTTACCTTGCGGACTACGAGGTCGAACGGATCGTGCGCGACCTGCGGGTGCATCGGATTCTTGAAGGAACAAACGAAATCATGCGCGTCATAATCTCGCGCGATATGTTGAAGTGACCATCGGCGGCGGCCGCTAGGCCGGGGAGCGTCTCGGATGATCTTGCGCGCAATGGGATTGGGCTTCGTGTTGTGGCTGGTCGTCGCCGCCATCTTCCGGTTCGGCGGGCAGTATTTCTTCTTGCCGGATGAATCGACCCGGCTTTGGGCGTTCTTGTCCGCGCCCGTGGTCGGCGTTGCGGCGGCGTTTGTGTGTTTGAAGCTCCTGAAGGAGGCGCGCGGCGACGAGGGCGAGGCGGCCATCGGAGTGGCGCTGCCCGGACTTCTGCTCAATGGGTTCCTGACGCACGAATTTCCGCGCGCATTCCCAAATATCGACCCGACCCTCGACGCGACTTTCGGCGCCTGGTGTTTGCTGTTCGCGGCGTCGATCCTGTTCATGGGGCTCTCGATGACCAAGCTCGCGCCTCAGGATGAGCGTGTGTGAGGGGGCGGAACATGCGCCGGGCGGCGCCGCCAGGCTCGCGGGTCGTGCAGACATGAGCGGATCGGGCAAGTCGCCGCCGCTTGTGATCGGCCATCGTGGAGCATCCGGAGAACGGCCAGAGCACACCATGTCGGCATATCTCCGCGCGATCGAGCAGGGCGCCGACGCAATCGAGCCGGATGTGGTGATGACGCTGGACGGCGTACCGGTGTGTCGTCACGAGAACGAGATTTCCGGCACCACGGATGTCGCTGCGAGACCGGAGTTCGCAAATCGGCGCAAGGAGAAGACGGTCGACGGCGTCACCACGGCAGGATGGTGGACCGAGGATTTCACCCTCACCGAGTTGAAGACCTTGCGCTGCAAGGAGCGCCTGCCTCAGCTCCGTCCGGGCAGCGCGGCCTTCGATGGCCGCGAACAAATTCTGACGCTCGCTGAAGCCTTCGCTCTGGCGCAGCAACATGTCCGCAAGATCGTGCCCGAGTTGAAGCATGTCTCCTACCTGCAAAGCATTGGGCTCGATCCAATTCCGCCTCTCGTCGAAACAGTGCTCGCGCAGGGCGGGCAAGACGCGGCGGACATTGCGATCGTCGAATGCTTCGAAAGGAGCGCGCTATTGCAGCTGGCCTCGATGTCGTCGCTGCGCTGGCAGTGCGTGCAACTGATGGCGTCGCGTAGCGGTCCGATCGATCTCCCGGGTCTGACTTATGAGCAAATGATCACGGACGACGGCCTGCGCAGCGTGCGGGAGTACGCCATGGGCATCGGTGTGGAGAAGGCGATGCTGATCCCGCGCGATGACCAAAACCATTCGCTGCCGCCGACTGATCTCACGGCGCGCGCGCATGCGGCGGGCTTGCGGGTTATGGTCTGGACCTTCCGCGCTGAAAATCTATTCCTGCCGGTCGAACTGCGCCGCGGCGATCCGAGCGCCCCAGACTACATGCGGCAGCATGGCGATCTCGAAGCCGAGATGCGCCAGTTCTACGCGCTCGGCGTCGATGGCGTGTTCTCCGATTTTCCTTCGATCGCTGCGATCGCGCGCGGTTAAGCGACGCGACGCAACATCGACTTGTTCAAGATTGGACGCTGCGCTTCGAGCAAATCCTTCATCACACGACCGCGCGTTTCTGCATGCTTGATGGCAATGAGATGGATTTCGCGCGCTCCCAGGTTTTCTGCGGCCTGCCACATGTCGTGGCGCGCGAGTGCTTCCGAGAAGTCGTCGGTCTTGCCGATGAAGAGGCAGATCGGGCCGCCGAATTGCGATCCGTCATGTGGCTTCACGAACATGTAGATGCCGCCCACTTGTTCCCAGTCCCTCTGCGCGCGCACGATCTCCAGTTCGTACCAGCGACCGCACGCGCCTTGCCAATTGTATGTGTTGCTGTTCACCAGCCCGCTCCATCTCAGCCCGCTGCAAATCTAAGCTGAGTCGGAGCCGGGCTCTCAAGGCTGGGGATCGACGCTCACAGCGGCGACGTTTGCCGCGTCGAAATAGGCGGGCCAAAAGCCGGCGAGCGCAGCGGCCTGGCGTTGGGTGTCGTCGGGCCGGTCGAGTGGAACAACACGCAGATCGACGCCGCTCAAGTCCGCTGGCTGCGCATGGGTTTGCGCGCGCCACGCCGCATAGTTCGCACCCGAAACATAAAGCGAGAAACCGTTCGGGTCATGCTCAAGCATGTCGGAGACCAGCACGAGGCGACGATGCGGAATGGATGGATCGTAGTCCGGATCGGCGGCGATCGCGCGCAGGGCCGCGAGAAGGGGAGAGGTGTTTGCACGTCCGCCTGCCTGGGCGCTTCGCAAGGCGGCGTCCAGCGCGTGCTGGAACTCCTCATCCCATTGCTCCTGGTTCATGCGGGCGTTTTGAAACAGCGGATTGGTGCGTTCCGGCGGCATCGGCAGACATTTTGAGAAGAGCACCGACGGCTCCTGCGGCCGCCGCGCGCTGAGACGCACAACGGTGAGGCGATCGTATTCCAGGAGGTGCTGGCGCTCTTGCGCGAGTACGGCGCGGAGCTTGCGGCGGTGGCGCGGTTCGAGGCGGTCGGTGGAATCAACGAGCACAATGGTGTGAGCCGAAAGCGGTCGGTCCGTGCGGCAAAGCGTTTGCGCATCGGTGGGGGGCGGACGCAGGAAGAATGCGGCCGACGCGAGGCCGCCCAACGCCGCCAGCGCCACGATAATGAGCGCGAAGCCTAGCGCGTTGCGGCCAGCGTCGCCGCGACGGCGCCTCATGCGGCGTTCGCCGAATCGAGCTGCTTTGTGGTGTTTTCGAGCTCGGCCAGCAGGCTTTCCTGGGCTTGCGCGGATTGGGTCTGCGCGTCGCTCAGGCGCGCGCGCGCGCCATCGATCATCTGGGCGCAGTCTTGCAGAGGATCGAGCGACGGCCCGGCCGCCGGCGGCGGCGCGCTGAAGTAGGCGGGGGCCGGGGTGGCGCGTGCAAGTACGTTTTCCTGCCGGTAGAGATGGACCGCCGCCGCCGCCGCGTCATCGAGCGCGCGCGCTTGCGCATCCAATGTCTCCATCTTCAGGGCGGCTTCATCGTAGGCCTTGTTCATGGCCGCGAATTCCGCGCGCATCTTCTCGACTCGCGCCGCCAGCGCCTGTTTGGCCTCATCGATCGGCTTTTCGAGATGTTCGCGTGCGTCAGCGCGGAATTCCGACAGCGCTTCGCTCGCAGCAACAGCCGCGCGGTCCATCTTTCCGAAGTCGGGATAAGGATCGTCGAAGCCGGAATACCCTTTGAGCGCTGCAAACACCCAGACGCCGGCGCCCAACATCAGCAGGATGATCGCCTGCGGCGTTGAAAGCTGCAGCAACGCCCACAGATGGAAATTCGCGGCGTCCCCGAAATCGACTTGGCCGCCGTTCGCGGCGGCAATGCGGTCGCGCCAGTCGGCGGCAAACATGTTCAGCATCAGCGCCAAGAACGCGATAGCGCCAAACGCCAGTGCGCCGAGGGCCCTGGCCGGCCACCGCACATGCTGCAGATAGCGCAGCCCCAGAAACCCGGCGAGGAAGCCAAGGGTCACGTTCGCGCCGGATAATCCGATCGCGGTGATCGCGCCACCCAGTAACCCGCGCGCATCGTCCTCGGCGAAGAGCGCGGCGCTGAAGAGCGATTCGAACACCGCAGCGAGCAACAGCAGTCCAGCCTGCAAGATCGTCGAGCGCGGATAGTGCGCCGCGCGCCGTAAGCAATTGGCGTCCTTGAACGATGCGAGCTCGGCGCGCGTTTGCGCCGCCCGCGCGGCCATCTCGCCCCAATCTTGGGCGAGGCGCCCCGCAGCCTGCTTGAGGGCAAGGCGCGCATCGAGAGCCGGCCCGGAGAAATCCTGAGGTTCGGGTGCAAGCGCACGCAGCCGCCGCTCCGCTTCCGCCTTTGCCAGATTCCGCGCTTGATCGACGCGCGCCCGTTCGGCGGCTACCACGTCGATCACTGCAAGCTCGGCCGCTGACAAATCCGCAGCGTCCTGGCGGGGCAGGTTGCGAGCAGCGTCCTCCCGCGCGCGTTTGCGCAGGCCCAGGCGCTTGTCGAGAGCCGACGAGCTCATTCCCGGCGGCGGTTTGACCGTCGTGCGAAAACCGGGCGCTTGGGTTTGGCCCCCGTCCATTTTCAGCCCGTCCTCAGCTTCTGGCTGCAATCTTAGAGCGTCAGGCGTCCCTTCTCCAAGCGAAAGGCGAGCGCTAAGACGCACGAGTGAGTGAACTCAAGGACTTGCTGGCGATCGCCGAGCGCGTCGCGAAGGCTGCGGGAGCGGCGCTCATGGCGCATCGCACCGAATGGAGCGTGATCGCTGCCGAAGAAGGGCGCGAAGTCAAGATCGATGCCGACAAGCACGCGGAAGCCCTGATCTTGGCGGCGCTCGAGAAAGAGGCGCCGTACCCGGTGATCTCGGAGGAAGCGGGGTGGGTGGGCGCGGGCCTGGGGCGCGATGGCTGGATTTGGGCGGTCGATCCGCTCGACGGCAGCGTCAACTATCTTCGCAACTATCCGCACTGCGCCGTTTCCATCGCACTTTTGCATCGGGGCGCCCCTGTGGTTGGGGTGGTCGAGTGCTTTGCGCTGGGCGAGCATTTCTCGGGCGCGGTGGGAGAAGGCGCGTGGCTTAACGGCGCACCAATACGGGTGTCGACGATTGCGGAGCCGGCAAGCGGCATCCTGCAGACCGGCGTGCCCTCGCGTGCGAGCGTGGCGTCAATGGCGCTGTTCGAGGCGCGGCTTCGGAGCTGGCGCAAAATCCGCATGATTGGCTCCGCCGCCAGCGCGCTGGCTTACGTGGCGGCGGGGCGAGCGGAAGCGTATCGCGAGTCCGGGTCGATGATCTGGGATGTGGCGGCCGGTTGCGCTTTGGTGAAGGCGGCAGGCGGTCAGTTTACGATCCGAGGCGAGCTTGATCAGCCGCTCGAGGTCGCCGCCAGCAATGGCGCGGTGGCGCTGCCGGATTGAGCGCGCAGCCGTTTGCAACGCCCGGGAAACGAACGGGAACGTCGATGCGCGCCGCCAGGGCCTGCGCCGGCTCGCGATTTGCGCGGGTACATGAATGAACCAACGTCCAGTTTCAGCGCAACACTCGGGACACGGTCACCAATCCACGGTTTTCGACTTTGAATAATGCGTGTAATCTGTAGGTAGCGGGCACGCGGGGGCCAAGCTTGGCTACGGTTTTCATTTCGTACAAGCGTGAAGACGCGGGCCGCGCCCGCGTGATAGTTGAAGGTCTGCGTGCAGAAAACCTGCAGGTCTGGTGGGACCAAGGCGTAGGCGCTGGCGCGGCTTGGCGCCGTGAGATTCAGCGTGCGCTTTCGGAAGCAGGCGTTGTTGTTCCCCTTTGGTCGGAAACCTCGGTCAATAGCGACTGGGTGCTTGAAGAAGCGGAGTACGGGAAGAGCAAAGGTATCCTCTGCCCAGCAATTATCGATGAAGTTTCCCCGCCCATAGGTTTCGGTGGGATCCAAGCTGCAAATCTCGCTGGATGGGACGGGGACCGTAGAGATCCAGCCTGGCATCACTTCGTTCAATCAATCGAAGCCGTCGTGGCGCAAATTCCGCGACCCGAGCGAAAGCCTTCACGGCCGCGAAAACCAATGCTGCCGGTCTTGGCGGCAGTTGTGGGTGCTGTCGCGGCGACTTTTACAATTGTCGGCGCGCTCGATCGACTAGGCATTGTGCGCATCTTCCCGACGGAGTTTGCTACGAACCCACGGACACCGACCCTCGCCGAAAGTTCTGATTGGCACCGCATCCGACAATCGCGCGATTGCGTGGCAATTGCTGGATATCTCAGGCAAAATCCCGGCGGATCGTTTGCCCAAGAGGCGCAATCCCTGCTCGCCGCTAAGCAAGATACAACACAAATTGCATGGACGCCTTTCCAAGAAGGAAGTTGGACGAC
>JAFEDV010000491.1 GCA_018241475.1 Pseudomonadota bacterium
TGCAGCAGCAATTGCGCGTGGCCCTGCCCGTCCGTCACCGTACCCGGCAATTGGAACACGCGTTCGTCGAAGCTCTCGTCGGCGCGGCCGAACGAATAGCCCGGACTGTCCGGGAACGGATTGGGGTCGACCATCAACCGCCCTTCGGCCTCGACATTGAGGCCGCCGCCGGGCGCCCCGTACAGGAAGTCGGCCTGCACGCCGATTGCCTGGCTTCGGTCCGGCCGCAACACGAAATGTTGCGCCCGCAATTGCTCTTCCGTCGGCGTGAAGCGCACGCGCAGACGCTGCGGCACGAAATCCTCAACCGACCAGCTCACTGAACCGGCGATGGCGTCCTGGCCGTCGACCGTCAGCTCAGCCCGCCATTGTCCGCGCGGCGCGCCGCTATCGATGGCGATATTCTTGGCGATGGCGCCGCCATTGACGGCCGGCTCCATGCGAATGCGCCGCGCTTCAGTGCCGTTCGGACGATAGACGACCAGCGTCGACGGCCGGTCGGCGATCGCTCGCCCGATCTGATCGCGGATGAGGCCGATCAGGCGCACGGTTTCGCCGGGCCGATAAACGCCGCGCTCGGTGTAGACGTAGGCGTCGATGTTGCCGGGCGTGCGTCGCCCGTCGATGCCGCGATCGGAGAGATCGAGCGCGGGCCGCTGCAGGTCCTGCGCGGCGAAGTCGCCCTGCTCGCCGTACGCCATCACGTAGCGGGCCTGGGCCGGCCCTTCGCCGTGAACGAGCGCATCGTCGAAGTGCACGCGGCCGCTGCCGTCAGTGCGCGCCCGCGCCAGTTCGTCATTGTTCTGCGCGATGAGCGTGAGCGTCACGCCCGACATCGGCCGGGCCGTGCGCAGCGAACGCACGACGACGTCCATGCCCGTGGCGCCGGAGAAGCTCTGCAGCGCCATATCGGTGTAAAGGATCCAGCGATACGCCGAGGCCGGGCTGTCGGTTCCGTTGCTGTCCTCGCTGCCGCTGCCGCCTTGGCGCTGGCCTGCGCCGGGCGAGCCGTCCTTGACCTTCACGATGTAGGCGCCTGGCCGCAGGTCATGCAGCGCCGAACCCAGCGCAAACACCGTGGTGATCGCGATATTGCGGCGGTTGCGCGTGTCGATGTTGATTTCGCCTTGATAGACGCGCACGCCGACATTGCTGCCGGCGTCGTCGAATTCCCAATTGCCGTAGCCGCCTTCGTCGTTTTGCGAGCCTTGCGAGATTTCGTATTGCGACAGGATGCGATCCGGTACCCGCAGCACTTCGACCTTCAGTTTCGAGACGTTCACGGTTTCGATCGCAATGCCGTCCGCTTCCGCGCGCGGCAGGATCACGCCGCCGCCGGCGAAGCCGACATAGGCGGGGCGGTCGCCGAAGGTGAGCGTGAAGGTTTCGTCGTAGGTGGTGCGTTCGCCGCTGGCCGACGGCAAACCGCGCTTGACCGTGACTTGTCGCTCCGGATTGAGCGGCAGGCCGCCGAGGCACAACAAATTGTTCGATACGTCGACCGAATACGGCGCGGCGGGAGCGATGGTCAGATAGTCCGCATAATGGATGGACGGATCGCGTGAGAGATTTTGCGAGAACTCCAGACACGCGCGCGGCGTTGCCTGATTCATTTCGGTGCGAAGGCGCACGAACTGCATGCCCGCCACTTGCGGCAAGCCGGCGCGCGGCGCGTCCTGCGCGCGCGGCGGTTGCGAAACGCCAACCGTGCCGACGGACGCGAGATTGAACGCTCCTCCTCCGCCGCCGGCGAGCACGGCGCCGCCCCACAAGCCGACGAGCAGCGCAAGCGATGTCGACAATATCGTGTTTCGGTTGGCGACGGCGAACTCGCGCACCTGCGCATAGGTGGGCAGCCGCAGCTTGCGTGGATCAAGCCGCTCCAAGAGCGATTTCCAATTGAAGGCCATCTCGCGCGTCTCCCATCCGCCCGGACGAGCGACATGCTTGCCCGAGGCTCGCGCACCCCGCAAGGAGCATTAAATTCCGGCAAAGTATTGTCGGACACGCCAGTTGCTGAGCGCGGCTCGACGTGTTTCAACAGCGGCAATCAGAAAAATGACGCAGGCGTCGCCTTTGGCGCACGATGCGGGAGGACAAATACATGACCGCCGACGGCGCGAAGCCCGGATTTCCCGCCATGTCCATCGCGCAGGCCCACGCCGTGCTCACCGCGCCCGGCCAGATGCTCGAGGTCGGCGAGGAGACCATCCGTGGCGTCAAGCTGAAGATTTGGAAGAACGCGCCGCCGACTTTGCACGCGATTTTCGAGCTGGCGGCGCTGTTTGGGGCGCGCGACCACCTCGTTCTCGACAGCGAGCGCGCCACCATCGCCGGTTTCCGGGCCGCGGCCGCCACCATGGCTCGACGATTGATCGATGATGGGGTGAGGCCCGGCGACCGCGTGGCGATCATTATGCGCAACCTGCCGGAGTGGCCGGTCGCCTTTTGGGGTGCAGTGCTGGCGGGGGCGATTGTGACGCCTCTCAACGCTTGGTGGACCGGGCCGGAGCTGGAATACGGGCTGCGGAATTCGGGCGCGAAGATCGTGGTCATGGATATCGAGCGCTACGAGCGGGTGCGCGAGCACCTCGATAAGTGTCCCGATATCGGCAAGGTGTATGTGTCGCGCGCCGGCGAGGAATTGGCCGACCCCGAGGTCAACCGGCTCGAAAGCGTGATCGGCAAGACCAATTCCTGGTCGGAGCTGATCGCGGCCTCGGCGCAAAGCGGTGAGCATCCGTTCCCGCTGCGGAAGCCGGATGACGATGTCGGCCTCTTCTACACCTCGGGCACCACCGGCAGCCCGAAGGGCGCGGTGATCACCCACCGCAACATCATCTCGAACATGTTCAACTCGGCCTCCGCCCAGGCGCGGGCCTTTCTGCGCCGGGGCGAAGCGCCGCCCGCGCCCGACCCAAACGCGCCGCAGAAGGCGTTCCTGCTGTCGGTGCCGTTCTTCCACGCCACCGGCTGCTTTGCGGTGATGATCCCCGCCTTCATGGCGGGGCACAAAATCGTCCTCCAGCGCCGCTGGGATTGCGACGCCGCGCTCGAAATCATGCAGCGAGAGCGCATCACCCATTTCGGCGGCGTGCCGACGATCGCCTGGCAGGTGCTGGAGAATCCCAAGCTTGACCAGTACGACTTGTCCTCGGTCGAGAGCGTCGCTTACGGCGGCGCGCCGGCGGCGCCGGAACTGGTGAAGAGGCTCAAGGAGAAATTCCCGAAATCCACCGCCGGCCAAGGCTGGGGGATGACGGAAACCTCCGCCACCGCGGTCTCCAACACGGCCGAAGATTACGAGCGCAAGCCCGCCAGCACCGGCGTGCCGTCAGCAACCGGCGAGGTGAAAATCGTCGGCGATAAGGGGCAGACGCTGGCCCCCGGCGAGGTCGGCGAGCTTTGGTACAAAGGCCCAATCGTCGTACGCGGCTACTGGAACAATGAGAAGGCCACCGCCGAGACGTTCATCGACGGCTGGATCAAGACCGGCGATCTCGCCAAGCTCGACGACGAAGGCTTCCTCTATATCGTCGACCGCGCCAAGGACATGCTGATCCGCGGCGGCGAAAACATCTACTGCGTCGAGGTCGAGAACGCGCTCTACGATCATCCCGCCGTGATGGACGCCGCCGTCATCGGCCGCCCCCACCATACGCTGGGCGAAGAGCCGATCGCCGTGGTGCACCTGAAGCCGGGCGCGACCGCGAGCGTCGACGAACTCCGCCATTTCGCGGCTCAGAAAATCGCCGCGTTCAAGGTGCCGGTCGACGTGATCTTCTGGCCCGAAACGCTGCCGCGCAACGCCAACGGCAAGATCGTGAAAACGGAATTGAAGGCGCAGCTGAAAGATAAGGCGCTCTAGGACTTCACTCTCGCGCTCCCCCGTCAGGGGGAGCTGTCAGCGCGCCAGCGCTGACTGAGGGGATGGCGCAAATGCGCCCCGCTTTCGCGCGGCCCTCTCCGTCGCGTGCTTGCGCACACGCCACCTCTCCCTTCGGGAGAGGACGAGAGGCAAGGTTGTCACTTGAAAACCTCGCGCGTCACCGCAATGTCGGCCGCAGGGAGGTTTAGCTCGATGACCAAGATCGTCTATCACATCATCCAGCACGACGGCGGCTGGGCGTTCAAACTCGGCGACACCATCTCGGAGACGTTCCGCTCGCACGATGCCGCCTACGCCGCCGCCAAGCGCGTCGCGCTCGAGCAGATGCGGGCGGGCGAAACCGCGGGCATTTCCTGGGAGGATGCGCGCGGCCGCTGGCACGACGAAATTTCATCTGGCGACGATCGGCCCGATGTCGAGGTCGAAGACGATTGATCCCGTTGAATACGAACCCCAACTACTACGTTGTCGTGTTCGATATCAGCCGAGAGGGCTACGGCGGCTGGTGGTTCATCATCATTCCGCTTGTTATTGCGTGTCTCGGAATCTTTATCGTCGTCGTGGAGGGCCGCCGCCGTTTCGGCCGGGCCCCCGCGACGGCCGGATTGTTCTTTGCGGCGCTGGTGTTCTCCACAACCTTCAATGAATATCGACGGCTTCAAGACGATCTGCGCCAGGGCCACGCGCTCTCGGTGGAAGGTTACGTGACCGAGTTTCGCTCTGACGACAACGCCGGTCACGTCCCAGAGACGTTTTCGGTGCGCGGCGTTCCGTTCACCGTGGCACCGGCGCAGATACGTGCGGCGCTTAGGCCTACGGTAAGCGCGGGCGGCCCAGACCTTACAAGCGCCTGCGCACGAGTCTTGTACGTGCGCGACCTCGGAGAGAACAAGATTGTGTGGCTTGGCTTGCGGCAATCCAACTGCCCCGACTCTCAGGTTCTACAATGATGGAAGACTGGCGCGAATGGGCAGTGCGCGCGGCGAATTGGGGCGCGGACTACCGCGCGCGGCTGCGCGATTTGCCGGTGCGCCCGCCGGTCGAGCCGGGCGACATCGCCAAGCAGATCGCGCCGTCGCCGCCGGAGCAGGCCGAAGCGTTCGAAGCCATTTTTGCGGATTTCGAACGCGTTATCGCGCCGGGCATGACCAACTGGCAGCATCCCCGCTTCTTCGCCTACTTCCCATCCAATTCCGCGCCGCCGTCGCTGATCGCCGAATACCTGACGAGCGCGATCAATGCGGTGTGCATGCTATGGCAAACATCGCCGTCCGCCACCGAGCTTGAAACCAAGACCATCGACTGGCTCAGGCAGGCGTTCGCGCTGCCTGAAGCGTTTCGCGGCTGCATCCAGGACACAGCGACGACCGCAACGCTTGCCGCAGTGCTGGTGATGCGCGAACGCGCGCTCGGCTTCAGCGGCAATCAGAGCGGCCTTTCCGGCGCGCCGCGCCTGCGCATCTATTGCTCGCCCGAAGCGCATTCTTCCATCGACCGCGCCATCTGGTTTTCCGGCATCGGCGCCGACAATCTCGTGCGCATCCCCATCAAGGGCGCGTTGCGCGGCGCCGATCCGCAGGCGCTGCGCCAGCTTATCCGCGACGATATCGCCGCCGGCTTCAAGCCCGCGGGCGTCATCGCCAATGTCGGCGCCACCGGCGTCGGCGGCGCCGATCCAGTCGGCGCGCTTGTGGAGGTCG
>JAFEDV010000492.1 GCA_018241475.1 Pseudomonadota bacterium
GCACCGGCGGCTCGGCGACAAGAAGCCGGTCTATGGCATGCACCGCGGCACCATCGGCTTCCTGATGAACGATTATCGCGAAGCCGACCTCGCCGAGCGTCTCGCCAAGGCCGAACCGGTGCGGGTGCGCCCGCTGGTGGCGCGCTGCGAAACCACAAAGGGCGTCGTTGAGGAACGCGCCTTCAACGAGGTGTCGCTCATTCGGGAGACGGCGCAATCGGCAAAGCTGCGCATCCTGGTCGACGGCGCCGAGCGGATGCCGGAACTGCTCTGCGACGGCATCCTGGTGGCGACGCCGGCCGGATCGACGGCGTACAATTTCTCCGCCTACGGTCCGATCTTGCCGATCGACTCCCGCTTGCTGGCGCTTACTCCGATCAGCGCCTTCCGTCCTCGCCGCTGGCGCGGCGCGCTGCTGCCGCATCGCGCACATGTGCGGATCGAGGTGCTTGAGTCAGATCGGCGCGGCGTCAGCGCCGCCGCCGACAATCGCGAAATCCGTGACGTGGCGGCGGTCGACATTCACGAGGATACGGAAGCCACGCTGACGCTTCTGTTCGACCCCGGTCACGCCCTGGACGAGCGCATTCTGCGCGAGCAATTCAACAACTGACGTTGCTCCGATTAGGGGGTTGTTCACCGTAACGCCGCATCCTTCGCTCCCCATGAGCAAGCCTGCGGCGGAACATATCGACCCGCGTGATGTCGGCCTGCGGACGCTGGACCTGAAACAGCCTGTTTTCGGCCCGGAAGCCATCGCCCGCGCCGACGAGACGCTCAAGGCCATGGCCGAATCGATGCAGCAATGGATCAATGCCGATATCGTTCAGCTGCAGAACCTGCGCCTTGCGGCGGAGACAGCAAACTGGAGCGCGACTTCGGTAGAAGCGCTGCTGTGTGCGGCGCACGACCTCAAGGGCCTTGGCGCGACCTACGGCTACCCGCTGGTGACGCAAATCGCAGCTTCGCTGTGCCGGCTGACCGAGACCGACTCCGGCAAAGCCGCGGTGGCGCGCGATCCGACGCTGGCGCGAGCGCATGTCGATGCGCTGCGGGCGGTGGTGCGGGACGGCATTCGCTCGCAAAACCACCCCATCGGCTCTGCGCTGCGGCAGACCTTGGACGCCGAAGTCTGCAAGCTGGGCGTGGCGCCGTCCTGAGCCGCTAACCCTCTCTTCACCCTGCTTCCCGGGCCGATTTTTAACGGCATTCAGGCATGGTGGCGGTTCGCTGGTTGGCCATGAACGTCATTCCCTTTCCGTCCCGCGCGGTTGCCATGGAACCGCTGGCGTTCACGATTGGCGCGCGCGTCGATCTGCGCATCGGCGCGCTGGCTGCCGGCGTCGTGCGCCCACGGGGCGAGGCGGAAGAGGCGTTCGCCTACTCGACCTTGGCGCGCTTGCTGCGCGCTGCGCGCATGACGTGGCGCGAGCGCGGCGCCTACACCGGCCTGGTGTTGCCGACGCCGCCGTCGATCCAAGCCTCGCTCGACGCGGACCTGCTGAGCGAAGCGGCGAATGAAGCCGGGTGCACGCGCCAGGGTCTCAATTTCGAACTCTGTGAGCGAGAGGTCGTGCGCGACGGCGGCGCGCTCGCCGAAGCGCTTCGCGCGCGCGGCTGGGGCGTGACGCTGCGCGCCGACCCGGATTGTCCGCTGCCGTTCGGAACGAAGGCGCGGACCCTCTATTCCGAGCTTGTGCTCGATGCGCCGGAAACACCGGATCCGTTTCTGGCTCTCGACGATGGCGATCGCTCGCCGCTCGGCCGGCGCCTGCTCGCGGCGCGCGCCGCCGGTCTCGTGATCAGCGCAGAATCGGTGCGCACCGCTTCGCAAGCACGGATGCTGGCGATGGCTGGCTTCGACCGCGGCGGCGGCCCTTTCGCGGAAGCGGGCCTGCGCTAGATCGCGGCGGCCTGTGCTGACTGCAGCCCCGACGCATCCAGCTTTTCCATCAGATAGTCGAGGTCGTCCTTCGGGATCGACTGGAACAGCGTCAGCGTGCGTTCGAGCATGCGCTTGCGGAAGACGACCCTGTCGTAGGCGCCGCCCTCGCGCTCGATGGAATGATAGACCTCGATGGCGGCCCGGAAGGACGGAAAAAGCCGCGGCGGCATGCCTGCGCGTTCGAATGCGGCCTGAAGCCCGAGCGTGCCGCTGTCATTCATCAGCAGCCACATGCGCTGGTGCGAAATGCCGGCCAACTCCGCCATCGCGTATTCCACGAACTCCATGTGTCCCAGGCACAAGCCGCGCATCAGCAGCGATGGCGACAGACGGCCATTGAGATTGAGCTGCTGCACGAAGCGCGGCAGATCGTGCTGGCGGGCGGCCTGCTCAACGATGTCAAGCGTAGCCCGCTCACGTGCGCCCATGGCGAGATCGATGGCGATCTGGGGCGGCAATTCGTGACTGTTGACAAGATGATCGAAGAGTTCGCCCGTGACCATGGTGACGAGCTTCTCCGTCACCGAGACCGGCAACTCGCTCCGATGCACCATCGCGGCGGTTACGCCTGAGACGCCGCCGAAGCGATCGAGCGAGGTTTCCAGGCCGGCTTCGTCGAACAGCGCATTGTCGTTGGCGAGTGCGCGTTCGACGGCGGCGGACACGGCGAATTGTGCGATGGCGCCGGTGACCGTGGTCGACAAGCTTGCGCGGCTGGCGACGGCGATCTGCTTTGTCGGCGGCGAGGCGCGGACAATCTCGACGAGATCGGAATCGGTCAGCATCGGCGAGTTAAGGATCACCGGCAAAGCGATGGATTCGACGTCCTTCGCAAGCGTCGTTGCAATCTCATGCGGCAGCTTGCTCGAGCTCTTGAGCGCCACCGCCAGCGCGCGGCGCACCAGCACCGCGACGTCCTGGGCCATGATCGACATGATCGTCGCAGCGTGCGCGCGCTCCTCATCGGTCAGCTGCGCTTCATCGATGCAGCGGCATATCTTGTGCGCGGCGTGCGCGCGCTCCATCTCCGTCGGCCCCTTGATCAGGGTGCGGATGTCGCTTTCGGTGAGATTGGCGCGCATTGTCACAATCGCCATAGTCGACGCGACTCCTCCGCCTCCACCCTTGTGCCTGAGGCTTAACGAAGGCTTGATGAGCCGTTGCGAAAGGGAAACAAACGCAGATGCTCGAAGGGTTACGCGTCGTTGAGTATGCCACTTACGTAGCGGCGCCCGGCGCCGGCGGCATCATGGCCGACTGGGGCGCCGAAGTGATCAAGGTCGAGCCGCCGGGCGGGGACCCGATCCGCCAGTTCTTCGCCTCGGTTGGCGTCGAGGAGGAACGCAATCCGGTGTTCGACCTCGACAATCGCGGCAAGCGCAGCATTGTTCTGGACACCGCGCAGCAGACCGGACGCGACGCGTTGCTGCGCCTGGCCGATCGCGCCGATGTGTTTCTCACCAATGTGCGGCCCGGCGGATTGAAGCGCGCGGGGCTCGACCACGCGACGCTGCTGAAGCGCAATTCGCGGCTCGTGTACGCAACGCTCACCGGCTACGGCCTCGAAGGACCAGACGCCGATCGGCCCGGAATGGACTCGGCTGCGTTCTGGGCGCGCTCCGGCCTCGCGGCGATGTTCCGCCCCAAGGGCGGCGATCCGATCCAGCTGCGAACCGCTGTCGGCGACCACGTGGCGTCGCTGGCCATCGTCGCCGGTGTGCTGGCGGCGCTGCGCGAGCGCGACGCCACCGGCAAGGGCCGCTTGATCGACGCCTCGCTCCTGCGCGTGGCGCACTATGTCGGCGGCAGCGATTTTTCCATCCAGCACGTGCGTGGCCGCATCGCCTCGAACAGACCGCGCAAAGACACGACCAATCCGCTGATCAACTACTTCAAGACCGGCGACGATCGCTGGATCAGCCTGCTCACGCGACAGGGCGAGCGCGATTGGCCGAAACTGGCGCGGGCGCTGCAAGTCGAGCATCTGATCGACGACCCTCGTTTCGCCAAAGCGCGCGGTCGGCGCGAAAACGGCGCCGCTTTGGTGGAATTGCTCGACGGAGCCTTCGCGGCGCGCCCGCTGAGCGAGATCGCCGCATCACTCGATGCCGAAGAAATGATCTGGTCGCCGGTGCTGACCCCGGCCGAAGCGATCGCCGATCCACAGGCGCTTGCGGCAGGCTGCGTTGTCCAAACACCGCTGCATGGTGGCGGCACGATGCCGGCCCCGGCAGGACCAATTCGTTTTCCCGGCGCCGACGACGGACCCAAGGGACCATCGCCTCGCGCAGGCGAACATACACGCGCGGTGCTGGAGAGCGCCGGCTATTCGAGCGCTGAGATTGAAGCAATGCTGAAGAGCGGCGCGGCGGTGTGACCCTTATGGAGCGCCGGCGTCCTCGCCGGCGGAATCCACAGACCTTTGAGTCTTAGCGCCGGCGAGGACGCCGGCGCTCCATGGACTAGGTCTGGCTCGAACGCGCGTAGGCGTTGAACGCAGTGAGCGGGTCGTTTTGGCGCTGACCGTCTTCAGCGCTGCCGCTACTCAGAAGCGGCAACAGCGCCATGTTGAACAGCGTCTGCGCCAGCACCGGCGACATCATGCCATCGTGAGAATAGACGGTGCGCACCGCCTCCGCACTGCTGGTTTGCGGCGCGCTGTTGTCGACGTTGGCGGAAGCATCGAGGTTGAGGCGATCCAGCACCGCTTGCGCCGAGCACGGCTGGCCGGAGGCGTAGAAGATGCCGCGATTGGCGGCGGCTTCACGCGGGAACAGCGCGGAAGCATTTTCGACGCCCTGCTGGGCGGCTTGGATCAAACGCACGGCGCCGCCGGCGCCAAGCACATGGGCGGCGTAGAGTTCACCGGCGCTCGGCGCGCGGCCAAGCTGGCTCGCGAGCGCAGAGGCGTTCTCGCGCGCGAGCTCGCCCGCCATGCAAGCCGAGAGTTCGGGATCGGTGCGTAGCGCCAGGATGTCGGCACGCGTCGCGGCGTCAACGCCGCCACGCTGCAGCGCCTGCGCATATTGGCCGAGCCCATGGGCGGCGCCGTGGCGGCGCACCATGTCGAGCCAGGTGGAGTCGATAAACTGAAAGAGACCGGTGGCTGTCGATGTGCCGGCCCGCGCACTGGCGTTGAGTGCGCTTTCGCGGCGCGCGGTCTGCACCAGCAGATCGAAATTCACGCCGGTTCGGTCCGCCGCGCGCTGAATGGCGGCGCGGACATTCGTTTCGGGCGCAACAGGAGCGATGCGGTCGCTCATCACTGCGGCATTCGGCTGATTTGCCGAAGCGATCAATAGCTCTTCGGCAACCCGAGCACGCGTTCGGCGATGAAGTTGAGGATCATTTCGCGCGACACCGGGGCGATGCGGGCGATCATGGCTTCGCGGAAATAGCGCTCGACGAAATATTCCTTGGCGTAGCCCATGCCGCCATGCGCCAGCACCGAAGCTTCGCACGCCCGAAAGCCGGCCTCGGCGCCCAAATACTTCGAGGCGTTGGCTTCTGCGCCGCAATCCTTGCCTGCGTCGTATAAGGCGGCGCCTTTGAACGCCATCAGGTTCGCCGCTTCGAGTTCCGCCCACGCTTTCGCGAGCGGATGCTGGATGCCTTGGTTTTGTCCGATGGGACGACCGAACACCACGCGCTCCTTTGCATACTGAGCGGCGCGCGCAATCGCCGCCCGGCCGAGTCCGATCGCTTCGACCGCAAACAAGATGCGTTCAGGATTGAGCCCGGACAGCAGAATCTTGAAGCCCGCGCCCTCTTCACCAACCAGCGCTTCGCGCGGCACTTCGAGGTCCTCAATGAAGAGCGTGTTGCACTCGACAGCCTTGCGGCCCATTTTCGGGATCGGTTGCGCTTCAATGTGCTTGCGGTCGAAGTCTGCATAGAAGAGCGACAAGCCGTCGGTTGCGCGCTTGGCTTCGGCCTTCGGCGTCGTGCGCGCAATGATCAGCATCTTGTTGGCGCGCTGGGCGTTGGTCGTCCAGATCTTGCGGCCAGTGATGCGATAGCCGCTGTTGGTGCGCTCGGCCTTGGTTTCGAGCGACGCTGTATCCAAGCCCGAATTCGGCTCCGTGACTGCAAAGCAGGTCTTGTCTTCGCCGCTGATCACCCGCGGCAAGAACATCTGCTGCTGTTCGGGCGTGCCAAACTTCACGATTGGCATCAGTCCGAAAACGTTGAGATGGATGGCGCTGGCGCCGGAGAAGCCCGCACCCGATTGCGCGATGGCCTGCATCATCAGCGCCGCTTCGGTGAGCCCGAGTCCCGCACCTCCAACGCTCTCGGGCATGGCGACGCCCAGCCAGCCGCCGGCCACCACCGCGTCAACGAACGCCTGCGGGAACTCTCCGGAATTGTCGACGCCCAGCCAATAATGATCGTCAAACGGCGCGCAGATATTCTCGATCGCGTGTTTGATCGCAGCCTGCTCTTCGGTGAGTTCGATGCCGATGCTCATGCCTGCCCAAATCTATCCGGCGACAGCGCCGCCCATTCCGGCGGTATGGCGGCGCCCATCACGTAAGCCGTAATGATCTCCGCCGTGATCGGCGCCAAGAGCCAACCGTTGCGGGAATGGCCGGCAGCTATGAGCACGTCGCCGGATCGCCCGATCATCGGCCAGCCGTCCGGCGACATTGGGCGGATGCCGGTCCAGGGTTTGGGGATCGCCTGCACTTCGCCGGGCAGCAGCGCGTTCGCAGCGGCAAGCAGCGTCTCGACTTGCGCAGCATCGACGCGGCGATCGGTGCGGTCGAAATCCATGGTCGAGCCGATCGCCACCTGGTTGGCTTGCTGCACCATGTAGAATCCCGGTCCGCGCAGATTAGGCGCAAGCGGATGCGCGATGCTGACCGGCGCTAAGCACCCCTTCGCCGGCCGCACCAGTTTCAGCGCCGGCGCAATCCGCATCAGGTCTTCGGTCGCCCACACCCCCGGCGCCAGCACGATGAGGTCGGCTTCGAAGGTCGCGCCGGCATAGGTCTCCGCCGCGTGCGCGGTCAGGCGCAGCACGTCCTGCTTGAAATGCACGAGAACGCCGTGCGCGCGCGCTTCCATCACCAAGCCGCTCAACACGCGCAATGGTTCGGCAAAGCCTTCATCGACCAGGAACACCGCATGTTCGACTTTTGCTGCGAAGCCGGAACGCTTGCGGAATTCGCCGCTGGACAACTGATACGCTTCGCGCCGCGCCGCTTGCGCGCGCGCCAGCACTTGTGCGCTGCGCTCGGCGTCCGCGGCCGCGACGATCGCGCCGTCGAAGCGCACCGCGTCCGACCAAGCCGAACCATCACGCCAGGCGCGCCAAAGATCGAACGACGCCAGCGCCAGCGCCTGGTGCGCGGACGGCTGCTCGGAGAGCGGCGACAGCATGCCCGCAGCCGAGGCAGACGCCGTCGGCCCCCACACAGTGGTGTTTTCATCGTGCGCCTCGAGCACGGTGACGCGAGCGCCCAGCTTGGCGAGACGCACCGCGCACATGAGGCCGACGACGCCGGCGCCGACGATGATGACGCTCTTCATGCTCACCCTTCGCCTCGCCAGCGTATGCGGGCGCGGGTCAATGCGTCAGCGCCTCTTCTTGATCGGCGGACGCGGCGGCGCTTGTTCGCAGGCCGCCAGCACGGCTTCGACGCCGGCCGCAAGCAGCGCTTGTGCAGTCACGTTGCGCCCCTGTGTGCGCGTGAGCCGCGCAGCAGCGGCTTCCAGGCGCGCGGTCATCCGCGCACTCACGACCAGAGGCTGACCCGCCCTTTTCGCCGTCTTCTT
>JAFEDV010000493.1 GCA_018241475.1 Pseudomonadota bacterium
AATGGGATGCACGTCCCCCTGTCGTGTTCCTGCGCGCCTTCAATCAAGACGCGGCGCGCCTTGAAATGCGCGTTTTCGATCCCGTCGTTAGATTGCCGACGGGAGGCGCTCAAGCGCGCACCATGGACGAGGTCCTTCTGGAGAGCGCCTCCATCTACGGACCGGTCATCGCCATCGGCGATCCCAGGGATCCGACCCCGCCTTTGGGAGCGGCTCGCATCTTCGTGCCCGGCGAAGGAAACGAATGGCAGCACGTCGTGACGTCGCTGCTACAGGCCTGCTGCGTGACGGTTGTGTGCCCCTCGACAAGCGCAGGCGTACAATGGGAGCTCGATTTGATCCGCGATGCGATTGACCGCCTCAAGATCATCTTTCTAGCCAACCCGACACTTTCCGCCGCGGACAGCGTGCAGTTATTTCGAAGCATCGCTCCTTCGGTTTCGTTTTCCGAGAACGAAAGGCCGGTTGCGGCGTACGTCGGAAAGGATAACGGCTTCCGGGTGCTGACGACACGGAGACCTCTCTGTCTTCAGAGCTTCATCGTCGCTCTAAACGCCGCCTTGCAGGAAAATCTCGGCGCTGCGCCGCGAAACAAGATCGCATTTCAGCGACATCGCCGACGTATCCGCCCGAGGTCCGCTTAGGGTCCGCTTAGGTAAGGTTGCCGACGTTAGCGCGTTCCGCCGCCGCTGGCGCCGCCTGTCTGTGCGTTGAGCGTGCGCAGGCCTTCGACCAAGCCGGCCAGGCCGCCGAGATCTGTTGGCACGATCACGGTGCGTTGCTGATTGGAATTGGCGAGCTGGCTGAACGCTTCGACGTATTTCAGGCCCAGGAAGTAGCGGATGGCGTTGACGTCGCCCTTGGCGATCGCCGCCGACACCGCTTCGGTCGCCTTGGCCTCGGCTTCCGCCGAACGCTCGCGCGCTTCGGCGTTGCGGAACGCGGCTTCACGCTGACCTTCCGCCTGCAAGATCGCCGATTGCTTGGCGCCTTCGGCGCGCAGGATCGCCGCCTGCTTTTCGCCTTCGGCCTCGAGAATGGCGGCGCGGCGTTCGCGTTCGGCCTTCATCTGGCGGGCCATCGCGGCGGTCAAGTCCGCCGGCGGCGTCAGGTCCTTGATCTCGATGCGCGTGCACTTCACCCCCCACGGATGCGTGGCGGCGTCGATCACCGTGAGGAGCTTCGCGTTGATCTGTTCGCGCTCTGAGAGCACCGCGTCGAGTTCGAGGCCGCCAACCACCGTCCGCACGTTGGTGAGCGCAAGATTGAGGATGGCGAGATTGAGGTTTTGCACCTCGTAGGCTGCTTGCGCGGCGTCGATCACCTGGATGAACACGACCGCGTCCACCGAGACGATCGCGTTGTCCCTGGTGATCACCTCCTGGCGCGGCACGTCAAGGACGGTTTCCATCATCGACATGCGACGCCCGATGCGATCGGCAAAGGGCATCAGGAACGAAATGCCGGGCTTCAGGATGCGCGTAAAGCGGCCAAAGCGCTCGACGGTGAATTGATAGCCCTGCGGCACGACCTTGATGGTGCTGAACGCAACCACGATGGCGGCGATCGCCAGGATCAGGACAACCGTACCCATCATTCTCCCCGCTTCTGCGGCGGAAATCCAGCCATCGGAAATTAGCGACACACACTCACGCAGCGGGCGTGGAAGAACTACTCAAAGTACTCAGCGCGAGCGTGTGTCACCAATTTCCGTCGCCAAATTCCTAACCCAGCTGGCTCAGCATATGTTCTGCGCTGGAAACCTTGTATTCACCAGCTTCTTCAACGTTTAGGGTCTGTACCACCCCATCCTTGACGATCATTGAATAGCGCTTCGAGCGCGGCCCCATCCCGAATTTGGAGAAATCGGCGTCGAGCCCGACCGCCCTGGCGAAATCGCCGGAGCCGTCGGCAAGCATGACGATATCGTCAACGACGTTCTGATCCTTGGCCCAGGCGCTCATCACGAAATGGTCGTTCACCGCCGTGCAGGCGATGGCGTCGACGCCCTTGGCCTTGAGCGCGGCCGCGTGCTCGCGGAAGCTCGGCAGATGCCGCGCCGAGCAGGTCGGCGTGAAAGCGCCGGGGACGGCGAACAGCGCCACGGTCTTGCCGCCGAACACCTCGGCGGTGCGCATGTGCTTCATGCCATCGCTGCCGGGCACGTTGAACTGCACGTCGGGCAGGCGGTCGCCAACTTTGATCATTCTCGTCTCCTCTGAGGTGAGGTCCATGTAGGGCCGGCACGCCCCAGATGCGAGTGGCGCTTGCGCGGAACCGGCTGGGGCGCGACGATTAAGCGATGAGCGACAGTCTGGCGGGGAAGCTGCTGGTGGCGATGCCGGGGATCGGCGATCCCCGCTTCAGCCGATCGGTCATCATGATGTGTTCGCACGATTGCGAGCACGCCATGGGCGTCGTCATCAACAAGCCCCGCCAAGAAGTGACCCTGAACGAAGTGCTGGGCCATCTGGGGTTGGAGGCCGGCGGCAATCTCGGCGCGCGCGCGGTCATGGATGGCGGCCCGGTACGGCCCGATCGCGGCTACGTGCTGCATTCTGCCGACTATGCCGCCGGCGAAAGCACCCAGAACGTGGCGCCCGGCATCCGCCTCACCGCAACGCGCGAAGTGCTCGAAGCGGTGGCGAAAACCGATGCGCCGAAGAACTTCGTGCTCGCACTCGGATGCTCAGGCTGGGGCGCGGGACAACTCGAAAACGAATTGAAGCAGAACGCCTGGCTCGTCGTCGACGCCGACAACGCCATCGTCTTTGACAGCGAGCACGGGCGCAAATGGGAGCGCGCCATCAAGTCGCTCGGCTTCGATCCCTCGCAGCTGTCGTCGACGCAGGGCAGCGCCTAGCTGAAGCGCCGCACGAACGGCAAACCGGACAACAGCATGCGCGTCGGGCGCCCGTCGATCACGCCATCGAAGCGGATGCGCTCGGGCGACCATTCGTCGTCGCCCATGCGCCATGAACCGTCGCCGAGCGGCGTCAGCGCATCGGTATTGCCGAGCCAGAGCCGGCCGTCGCGCGCGATGACGGTCGCTGGGCCCCACCAGCGATCGTCATTGTCGTAACGGCCCGCTAGCGCGCGCAGCTCCGCCGACGCCGGCGGTTTATAGCCGTGCTCGGGATCGGCGATGTATTCGACGTCATTCGCCCAGGCGCGGATCGCGTGATCGTTTTCCATCTCGAACACGAGCCCGCTCACCGCAAACGCCGGCTCGACGCAGGCAAAGCCGCCGCCGGCGAACTGCATATCGGTCTCGCGCCCGTTGTAGCGCAGCTTGGTCTGGTCGCCCGTAGCGCGAACCTCGAAACGATCGCCGCTCGCCGCAGTGAAGACGCCGACATAACGCTCCACGTGTTCCACACTCGGCCGCGTCGGCTTTGGCGTTGGCGCCTCGCCGCCGTCACGCGCGGTGCGGAAGAGCTGGCAGGCATAGAGCGTGACGTCGCGCGGGCGATAGTTCAATCCGCCTCCGACGTTCGACGAGGCGAACGCGGCGATCCCCGCCTCGGTGTCGACATGGATCGCCGATGAAAACGAGACCATGCCGCCGGTGTGGTGCAGATAGCGGCGGCCATCCTTTGTGATGCGGGCAATGCCGTTGCCGTAGGCCGCGCCCGCGTCCCAGCCTGGCGTCGACACCGCAATGAACTGCGCCGCCGCGGGATCGGACAACACCGGTCCACCGCGTCCTTGCGCCAAGCCGATCAGGAAGCGCGCGAAGATCGCCATGTCGTGCGTGGTGGACGCGACGCAGCCGGCGCCGGCGTCGGAATCGATCCATGGCGCAGGCGTCATCGGCGCCGGGCGCAGCATGGCGCGATCGTTGAACTGGGGCTCGTAGCCTTCCGGATAGCGCGGGCGATCGCCGACGCGTATCGCCGGGCGCGTCTGCGTCATGCCAAGCGGACGCAACAGGCGCGCCTCCAAAGCGTCCTGCAGCGAACGCCCGTCGCGGCGCGCGATGATGTGACCGATGATCTCGTAGCCGAGATTACAGTACGACCAGTGCGAACCGGGCGCATAACCGCTCCACAGGCCGCCTTCGGGGAACATCGGCGCGTTGTCGGGCATGCCGGTGGTGTGATTGAGCAGATGCTGCAGATTGATGTCGCCGCCGCCGGCGACACTGAGCTCGGGCATGAGCTGGGTGAGCTTCGCGTCCGGCGACAGCCTGCCTTCCTGGATCATCGACCACGCCGTCAGCGCCACCATCATCTTGGTGATGGAGCCGATCTGGAAGATGTGATCCTCGCGGATCGGCTCACGCCGTTCGACGTTGGCCCAGCCGGAGCGGATGAAACCGCTATAGCCGTCGCGATCGACGACGCAGACGCTCATGCCCGGCAAGCCCCAATCGGTGCGGTGCTGTTCGACGTAGTGTGAAAGCTGATCGAGCGCGCGACGCTGCGCGGGGCCGCCGCCGCCTGCGACGTTGGTGGCCGCGGCGGCTTGGGTGGCGACCGTCAACACCGCGCCGCCGCCGATGAACGCTCTGCGATCAAGTCTCATGCATCCCCCCAATGCCGGAACCATAGCGTTCGTAAGAGCGCTTACACAAATCTTTCCGCCGCGACACTTGCCGCGCGGCGCCCGCGATCCATCTCCGCTTGCCCGCCGCCCCTGTTGGCCGGCGCTTTACAAAGGACATGCATGAGCAAATCCCCGCTTCTGGCCTTTATCCTCTTGGATCGTTCCGGCTCAATGGAGAGTTGCCGCGACGCCACCATCGACGCCTTCAACGAGTACGTCATGGGCTTGCGACGATCCGACGACGTCGACGCCCGCGTCTCGTTGATGATTTTCGACTCCCAAAGCATCGACATGTTGCAACGGGCGGAGCCTGCGAAATCCTCGCTCGAACTCAGCCGCTCGATCTACGTGCCCAGGGCCTCCACGCCTTTGCTGGACGCCATCGGCCAAGCAGTCGCGGAGATCGACGCCATCGCGCTGCGGCCCAGCGAAAAAGTCGGGCTCGTCATCCTAACCGACGGGTTTGAGAACGCCAGCAAGGAGCACACGAAAGAAACGATCCGCAAACTGCTGACGGACTGTCAAGACAACAAGGGCTGGCTCGTCACTTTCCTCGGCGCCGATATCGACGCTTTCTCCGAAGCCGGCGCCATCGGCATCAAAGCGGAGAAGTATCTCGGTCTGAAGAAATCGAAACTGGCGTCCGCCATGCGCTACGCAGCTGCGTCGCAAGCGCGCTACGCGACGACCGGCGACCTCGATAGCGGCGACTTTTTCCAAGCCGAACGCGACGACGCCGACAAGGAAGACTGAACCTAAACGGCGCGGCGCCCTCAAAAATGGCGCTGCGCTCTAGGCGCAAGGCGTGGGGCGTCTCACGCGTTCATACGAGGGCGGATGTCTGGCCAGCATCGCCGCTGGCCGGATCGGGCGCGCGACGAAATTGCCGCCGCAGTTCGGACAGACGCCCTTGAGCACGCCGTCGACACAATCGGCGCAGAACGTGCACTCGAATGTGCAGATGCGAGCGTCGGCGCTTTCGGGCGGCAAATCGCGGTCGCAGCATTCGCAGTTGGGCCTGAGCGCCAGCATCAGGCGCGCTGCCGCATTCGTTGGATCGCCTCGCGCCGCTGCTCCGCGAACGCGGCAAACCGCGTCTTTACGGCATTGACCGTCTCCGGCGAGGCCGTCTCCGGCCGGCCGGAATTGAACGGCGGCGCCGGCGCGTATTCGATCATCAGCTGAATCATTTTCGCTGTCTCTTCACCGGCGATGTCGGCGACGATGGTCAGCGCGATGTCGATGCCGGCGGTGACGCCGCCGCCAGTGAAAGTGTCGCCGTCGCGCACGACGCGGGCCGGATCGGGGATGGCGCCGAGGGCCGCAAGCAAGTCGCGGTACGCCCAGTGCGAGCCGGCGCGCTTGCCGGCAAGCAGACCCGCCGCCGCAAGGATGAGCGAACCGGTGCAGACCGACGTCACGTAGCGCGCGCCTTGGCCCAGGCGCTTTACTTCGGCCATGAAGTCGGGATCGAGCATGGCTTCGGTCTGCCCCGGGCCACCGGGGACCATGATGAGGTCGGCGCGTTCGATGTCGGCGAGGCAGCGCAGGCCACCGAGGATAAGGCCAGTCTCGGAAACGATTGAGCCGCCGTCCTTCGAGGCGAGGACCACCTCGGCGTCCGGCATGCGCGCCAGCACTTCATAGGGCCCGGTGAAGTCCAGCTGAGTCAGCCGCGGATAGAGGATGAAGACGATGCGAAACGGCTCGCTCATGCGCCCGAACTCCTGTTGACGACCCCGTGTAGCGCCGCCATGCTTTGGCGGAAATGTCAAAGACACCTCGTTTTCCGCCAAAGCCGCTGACGATCGCGTTGCTGATCTTCCCGGAGTTCCAGGTGCTGGACGCCGCCGGGCCGATCGCCGCCTTCGAAATCGCGACGCGCGAGCGAGGGCGTCCCTACCGGCTGCGGGTGGTGGCCGCCGAGGCTGGCCTGGTGCGCTCGTCGTCTGGCGTCTCGATGCCGGCCGAAGCGCTGAGCCGTGCACGCGACATCGACACGCTGATCGTCGCCGGAGGCCAGGGAACGCGCGCGGCCATGACCGACACTGCGCTCATCGCCGCGCTGCAACGGCTGATGCCGCGTGTGCGGCGGATGGCGAGCGTGTGTTCGGGCGCTTTCCTGCTTGCTGCGGCCGGCTTGCTGGACGGCAAGCGCGCGACGACGCATTGGCGGCAGGCGCCGCGGCTAGCGCGGCTCTTCCCGAAGGTGGCCGTCGAGCCCGATCGCATCCACATGCGCGACGGCAAGACTTGGACATCGGCCGGCGTGACGGCGGGCATCGATCTGGCGCTGGCGATGATCGGGGAAGACTTGGGTGAGGAGATCGCCACCGCGGTTGCTCGCGAGATGGTTGTGTATGCAAAGCGCCCGGGCGGACAGGCGCAACACTCGGCGCTTCTCGATCTCGAAGCTGCGAACGCCCGCTTTGCGAAGCTGAATGCATGGATGCGCGAGCACCTGGCCGAAGATCTGAGCGTTGAGCAGTTGGCGCGCAAAGCGGCCATGAGCGAACGCAATTTCGCCCGCGCTTACGCGGCCTCCACCGGGGTCACCCCCGCCAAGGCGGTCGAACGCCTGCGGGCGGACGCAGCCCGCGCAGCGCTCGAGCGCGGCGGCCAAATTCAGGAGATCGCCCGCAAGACCGGATTCGGCGATTCCGAACGCATGCGGCGCGCCTTCGTGCGCCTCTATGGCGCCCCACCGGCCGCGATGCGGCGAACGCTGCGGCACGCTTGACGGAACGCAGCCGGCGCCGGACGAGGAACCCATGACCGCTCAAGACGCACAGAAGACCATTTTCGTCACCGGCGCCGGTTCCGGCATCGGCCGCGCCACCGCACAGCTCTTCGCACAGCGCGGCTGGTTCGTGGGCCTGTTCGACGTCGACGCCAACGGACTGGAAGCAACAGCGGCGAGCGTACCGGAAGGCCAACGCATCTCGATGGCGTTCGACGTGCGCGACCGCAGCGGCTGGGCGCGCGCGGTCGAGGCGTTCGGACAAGCCACCAACCGGCGCATGCACGTGCTCTTCAACAATGCCGGCGTCGGCCGTGGCGGCTTCATCGACGAAATGTCCGAAGCCGACATCGATCTCGTGCTCGACGTCAATCTGAAAGGCGTGATCAACGGCGTCACTGCGGCGCTGCCGCTGCTGCGCGAAACCCCGGGCGCGCGCGTCGTCAACACCGCCTCGGTTGCCGGCATCGTCGGTGTGCCGCGCATGTCGATCTATTGCGCCACCAAGTTCGGCGTGCGCGGGCTTACTGAATCGCTCGACGTCGAACTCGGCCGTTACGGCATCCGCGTGACGAGCCTGATGCCGTGGTTCATCGACACCGCGATCCTCGACGGCGCGCCCGGCGACGGCTCCAACCGGCGCATGCGCGACGCCCTCGTCGAGAACAAGACCCCGATCTATCCCGTCAGCATGGCGGCGGAGCGCGCGTGGGATGCAGCGCACGGCAGCGAGCTCCACTACATGGTCGGCCGCGAAGCCGAACGCGCACGCTTCTTCGCGCGCTTCTTCCCCGGCGCGATGCGCCGCCAGATTTCGAAGACCTTCGGAACTGAGGGCTGAGTTAGCGCTCAATCTGAATCATGGATGCTCCACCGATTTCCGGGACGCCGCGCAGCGGCGGGCCCGGAACCTAGACGCGCAACAGTCGCGTTTATGGGGCCCTGACTGCTCGCTTCGCTCGCATCCGGAATAGGTGTTTGCAGCTTACTCAGACCAAATCGTCACGCGCACCGCCGTCGAAGACGCCGACAGTCCCTAAGCTCAGGCCGGGCTGCCGCTGGCTGGTTGCGCTTGCGCCGAGCGCTCCGTGTGCGCCGGCGTCGCTGGCGCGGGCTGCGGCGCAGTTGGCGCCGGCGCCGTCGCGTCGTCATCGCCGCCGTCCGCGGTCGCCGCGGCATCCGTCGCTGCTTGATCGGCTTGCGGGATCAAGGGCGCTGTTTCCGGGCGCGCGCCCGGCGCCACCCAGTGACGGCGCTGGGCGGCGTCCATCAGCTCGGCGCGTTCGGCTGCATTGGGCATGCGATAGAAGACGTGGCTGCCGATCGTCGTCGTTTCGATCAGCATCGACGACCAACGCGGGTCGATGGCGTTCGTATGATAGTGCGTGGCGTGCTGAGTGATGGGGCGGGTGTAGCCGCTCATCACCGCCGTCGCCAAATGCTGCGCCTGGATCCAGGCGCGGCCGCGCGGATGGGCGGCGAGCGAGCCGTCGCAGGTGAAGGTGAACTGGCAACCGGTGTCGCGGTCCGACCCCTGGTACACCACCGCGCAGATCGACTTCGGATAGAACGGCGAGTGGACGCGGTTCATCACCACTTCGGCGACCGCGACCTGGCCCTGCTGGGTCTCGCCGCGCGCTTCGTAATAAATGGCTTCGGCAAGGCAGTTGTGCTCTCGCACGTTGATCGCCGGCTGGGCAGGCGTCGCCGGCTGCGGCGCGGACGGGCCGCGCAACACCGCCGACACCAGCAGCGCGCGCGAATCGGCGCTGTCGAACAGGGTCGCGGTGCCGCGTGCGCGCAGGCCGTCGCCGTTGGTGCGCAGCGAAGTCAACTCGACGCGCGCATTGGGCTCGGTCTGCTGAAGCAGGTTTTGCTGGAAGGCCTGCCGGAACGCCGTGGACGTCGCCGTCCATTCAGCGCCTTCACGCTGTTCGGCGGCGCGATACGAGATCACCGGCATGGCGACAGCCGCCGCCGCCAGGCACATGATCGTCGCTGCGCCCTGGCGCACCGCCAGGGGGTTCCGTTCGATCTCAACCATCACTTGGGTCCGAATCTCACCCGCAAAGACAGCCAGTCGACGCCAGAACAACGATAAAGTCATTAAGCCCCGCTTAATTGCGTGCGGATTTGGCACAGATAACCGCCAAACAATCCGCCGCGACCGCAACAATAATGTTTCCCGAACAACCTGCCGGGAGGACGGGCGGACATACACGCGGCTCACCGGGGGGGCGATTGACTTTTTGTTCATAGTCCCGGTTCCCGCTTTACTTGGCTGCGCTTCCGGGCGGCCTGCGGCCTGAGGGTCACGCCGAGAATGCCGAAAGCGGCCAAAGCCTTGCCAGGATCGTGCCGGTTCACCTGTTAAGCGAGCTGGGGGCGCGGCGTCGGGTCGCGGTGGATGGGCGGAGTTAACGTTGCGGAAGAACCGGCTCCTCCCCCCCGCCCCGCGCCGCCTGGGCGGCGGCCAGGCGGGCGATGGGCACCCGGTAGGGCGAACAGGACACGTAATCGAGGCCGGCGCGCTCGAAGAAGGCGACGGAGGCGGGGTCGCCGCCATGTTCTCCGCAGACGCCGAGCTTCAGTCGCTTGCGAGCCGCTCGCCCGCGCTCGCAGGCAAGCCCCACCAGCTCCCCCACGCCTTCGGCGTCGATCGAAACGAACGGATCGTGCGGCAAGACATGGCGCTCGACAAAGGTCCCGAGGAATTTGCCGGCATCGTCGCGCGAAAGCCCCATCGCGGTTTGCGTGAGGTCGTTGGTGCCGAAGGAAAAGAATTCCGCCGACTGGGCTATTTCGCCGGCGCGCAGCGCCGCGCGCGGCAATTCGATCATGGTTCCGACGAGATAGTCGAGCGTGCGCCCCTTCGCGGCAAACACCTGCGCGGCGACCCTATCGACGCGGGCCTTGATGAGATCGAATTCCTGCTTGGAGATCACGAACGGGATCATGATCTCGGCGGCCGGCGCCTTGCCCGTCTCGGCGGCGACATCGCACGCAGCCTCGAAAATCGCACGCGCCTGCATGTCGTAGATTTCCGGATAGACGATCGCCAGCCGGCAGCCGCGGAAGCCGAGCATCGGATTGGTTTCGTGCAGTTCGCGTGAGCGGGCGAGCAGCGCACGCGCATCGAGCCCCGTCGCCTTGGCGACATCGGCGCAGTCTTCCTCGGTGTGCGGCAGGAATTCGTGCAGCGGCGGATCGAGGAAGCGGATCGTCACCGGCCGCTCGCCCATGATGCGGAAGATCTCGGCGAAGTCCTTGCGCTGGTGCGGTTCGAGCTTCGCCAGAGCCGCGACCCGCGCCTCCTGCTTGTCCGCAAGGATCATCTCGCGCACGGCCGCGATGCGCTCGGCGTCGAAGAACATGTGCTCGGTGCGGCAAAGGCCGATGCCTTCGGCGCCGAATTTCACGGCAGTGCGCGCATCCTCCGGCGTTTCGGCGTTGGCGCGCACCTGCATGCGGCGCACCTTGTCGGCCCACGCCATCAGCGTGCCGAAGTCGCCGGTGAGTTCCGGCTGCACCATCTCGGCGGCGCCCATCAGCACTTCGCCCATGGAGCCGTCGACGGTGATGGTCTCGCCCTTCTTCACGATGCGCGAACCGACGCGGAAGACGCCCTCCTCGATGTCGATGCGGATTTCGCCGGCGCCCGAGACGCAGGGCCGGCCCATGCCGCGCGCCACCACGGCGGCATGTGAAGTCATGCCGCCGCGCGCAGTGACGATGGCTTTCGAGGCGTGCATGCCGTGGATGTCCTCGGGGCTCGTCTCTTCGCGCACCAGGATGACGGCTCTGCCGTCGGCGGCGAGTGCGGCGGCTTCGTCCGGATCGAACACGACGATGCCGACGGCCGCGCCGGGCGAGGCCGGCAATCCCTTGCAGATCAGGCTGCGGTGATAGTTCGGGCAGATGGTCGGGTGCAGAAGCTGATCGAGCTGCATCGGATCGATGCGCAGGATGGCCTCGTTTTCGCTGATCAGCTTTTCGCGCGCCATGTCGACGGCGATCTTCAGCGCCGCCTTGGCGGTGCGTTTGCCGTTCCTGGTCTGCAGCATGTAGAGGCGGCCGCGTTCGACCGTGAACTCCAGATCCTGCATGTCGCGATAATGCGCCTCCAGCGATTGGTAGACACGCGTCAGCTCCGCGAAAACCTCGGGCATGGCTTCTTCGAGCGATTGCCCGCCCTCGCCCATGGCTTGGCGCGCGGCCTTGGTCAGCGGCTTCGGCGTGCGGATGCCGGCGACTACGTCTTCGCCCTGCGCGTTGATCAGGTATTCGCCGTAGAATTTCTTTTCACCGGTCGACGGATCGCGCGTGAAGGCGACTCCGGTCGCTGAGGTGTCGCCCATATTGCCGAACACCATCGCCTGCACGTTGACGGCGGTGCCCCAACTTTCGGGAATGTTGTTGTGCTTCCTGTAGAAGATGGCGCGATCGTTCATCCAGCTTGCGAACACCGCGCCGATCGCGCCCCACAGCTGCTCTTTGGGATCGGACGGGAACGGCTTGCCGAGCTGGCGCTCGACGATGCGTTTGAACTCGGCGACGATCTGCTTCCAATCGTCGGCGTTCATCTCCGTGTCGGAGCGATAGTCGCGCTCGTCTTTCAGAGCGCCGAGTGTTTCCTCGAAGGCGCCGTGATCGAGTTCGAGCACGACATCGGAATACATCTGAATGAAGCGGCGATAGGAGTCGTAGGCAAAACGCGGATCGCCGGAGAGTTTGGCGAGGCCTTCGACCGTGGCGTCGTTGAGGCCGAGGTTGAGCACCGTGTCCATCATCCCCGGCATCGAGGCGCGCGCGCCGGAGCGCACCGAGACGAGTAATGGATTGGCGGCGTCGCCGAATTTCTTGTCAGCCTTCTTCTCAAGCGATGCGAGCGCGGCATCTACTTGCGCTGCGAGCTCAGCGGGATACTTGCGGTCGTTCTTGTAGAATTCGGTGCAGACTTCAGTGGTGAGCGTAAATCCCGGCGGCACGGGCAAGCCCAGCTTCGCCATCTCAGCCAGGTTCGCGCCCTTGCCGCCGAGCAGCGTCTTCATCGACGCATCGCCCGCGCTCTCGCCGCCGCCGAAGGAGTAGACCCACTGTGTCATCACGCGCTCTCTTCTCCCCCTCTCCCTTGCGGAGAAGGGGCCGGGGAGTGAGGGGCGCCGAGCCGCGCCCGCACCTCAGCGACAACCCACGCCGGCCGATCCCAAACATCATTATTCGCAAAACGCAGAACGCGAAAGCCTGGCGCGATTGCGAAGATCTCCTTCGTCTTATCGTTGGCTTGAACGCCAGCGCGCTCGTGGATCGAGCCGTCGATTTCGATTAGAAGCCGAGAGGCGTAGTTGCCAAAGTCGAAAACATAATCGCCGATGGCAACTTGGCGACGGAAAGTATGGCTCTCAATCGAACGAAGTCGTTTCCAGAGCAGTTGCTTTGAAGGCGTCATCTCTTTGCGTTGACGCGCCGCCCGCAGCTTCGTGCGCGTGTGATCTTTCTGACGAGCTTCGCCATGCGCCGGCGCCCAACCGTGTCCGACCTGGGCGCGGCCCCTCCTCCCTCGCGGAGGAGGGGTAGGGGAGGAGGGGCGAACGATTGCGTTCGCTGATTCAGTTCTAGGCGCTGAGTTTTGATTTGCAGAAAGCGCGGCAGCTTTACGCCCCTCACCCCCTGCCCCCTCTCCGCAAGGGAGAGGGGGAGAAGCTGAACGCCCCCCACCCCCTGCCCCCGCCCCGCGAGGGGGCGGGGATTGCGCCATGCTTTCATTGTTCGGCGCAGGTGGTTGAACGCGTCGCTCTCTCATCCCTCAATCTTAGAAAAATCTGCGACCGAAGACGTCGCTTCCACTAAGCGCGTGAGCAGCAAAAGTCGATTGCGGCGAAGCTGTTCTTGGCTGTCGTTGACCAGCACTCTTTCGAAGAACGCATCGACCGGTGCGCGCAAACCCGACAGCGCCTTCATGGCGGCGGCGAAGTCTTCCTTCTCAACCGCCGCGCGTGCGGCCGGCAGTGCTTTGCCGAGCGCGTCGTGCAGCGCTTTCTCGGCGGGCTCGACGAGTTTGGAGGCGTCGACCTTGTCTTGCGCCTCCGCCGCGCTCCATTTGCCCTTCTTCTCTTCGGCTGCGAGAATGTTGGCGGCGCGCTTGTAGCCGGCGAGCAGGTTGGCGCCGTCTTCGGTTTTCAGGAAGGCGTCGAGTGCTTCGACGCGCGCAACGATGCGGACGAGATCGTCGTCGCCGAGCGCAAAGACGGCGTCGACGAGATCGTGGCGCTTGCCCTGGTCTCGGAGCTGAACTTTGAGGCGATCGGCGAGGAAGGCTTGGATTGAACCGAGCCAGCCGCCACTACAGAAGTAGTCGATCGGTTGAATTCCCGCGATGCGCGCAGCCGCGAACCATACGGTGTTCTACACCCGAATTCCCTGCGCAGAGGCTTGTGCATAGGGCGAGCGGAGTCTGACTCTCAGTGGAAGGCGGACGTTTTGCTGAATGGCGATGCGAACAAATCCAAGTGCCATCCGGCGTAACGCATAGGGGTCGCTTGAACCTGTTGGGCGTTCGTCAATCATGAAGAAGGTCACGAGCGTATCCAGCTTGTCCGCCAGCGCGAGCGTGACGGCGACTTTGTCGGTCGGCACACGATCGTTCGGCCCGAGCGGGCGGTAGTGATCTTCGATCGCAATGGCGACGCTCTGATCTCCCTCGCCCCCCTGCGGGGCGAGGGTCGGGGAGTGGGGGGCATTCCGACGATCAGGCGCCGGAGCGTTTGCACGCCCCCCACCCCCTGCCCCCGCCCCACGAGGGGGCGGGGAGGTGTTTAATTCTGCGAGATAGAGTTCGCGGCCAATCTGCCCCTGCAGTTCGGGGAATTCGCCAACGGTTTCCGTCACCAAATCCATTTTGCAGAGATCGGCGGCGCGTTCGACCAGCGTCAGATCGGCGCCGGTGACGGCGCAGAGCTCAGCAGCGAGCGCGCGGACACGCGTGACTTTATCCCACACGCTGCCGAGCTTCTGGTGAAAGACGATCTTCTTGAGCTTCTCCTTGCGTTCTTCGGTGAAGAGCGGCGTCTTCTTATCCGTCTCCCAGAAGAAGCGCGCATCGTTCAGGCGCGCCGAGAGCACACGGCGGTTGCCGGCGGCGATGGCTTTGCCGCCATCCTTGGCTTCGATGTTGGCGAAAGCGATGAAGTGCGGCGCGAGTTTCTTCGTCTTTGGGTCGCGTACCGCGAAATACTTCTGGTGCGTGCGCATCGAAAGCCGGATCACTTCGGCCGGCAGATCGAGGAACGCCGCATCCATGTCGCCGAAAATGATCCGCGGCCATTCGCAGAGGCCTACGACCTCTTCGACCAGTCCCTGATCCTCGACCCATTCCAGCCCGCGCTCGGCGCACGCCTTCTTGGCGGCGTCGACGATGTAGTCCCTCCGATTGCCGCGAAACGGAATGACCTTTGCGGCGCGCAGATCGCGATCCCATTGCTCGAACGAGGTCACCGCGATTTTCGCCGGCGTATGGAAGCGATGGCCCCAAGTCGCGGCTTCTGAACCGACGCCATCAACCGCGATCTTCACTTCGCGGCCGTCGAACACGCAGCAAACATTGTGCAGCGGCCGCACCCATTGCAGGTCGCCATCGCCGCTGCGCATCGATTTCGGCCATGGGAATTGGCGGATGATCTCGGGCAACACTTGCTGCACGATGGCCGCCGTCGCTTCGCCGGCGCGCTCGATGCGCGCGACGTAGAAGGCGCCCTTCTTGTCCTCGACCACTTGCGCTTCGCTGATCGCCTTCAGCCCCGCGCTTTTCAGAAAGCCTTGAACGGCGGCATCCGGCGCGCCGACGCGCGGGCCTTTCCTCTCTTCGTTCACGTCCGTCGCTTTGGCCGGCAGATCGGCGATGCACAGCCCCAAGCGGCGCGGCGAAGAGAAAGTGGTGCTAACGGTCCACTTCAGCCCGCGCGCGCCGAGTTTCTCGTAGATAAGCTTGTCGAGATCCTCCTCGGCGCGCTTCTGCATGCGCGCCGGGATTTCTTCGCTGAACAGTTCGATGAAGAGCTCAGGCATTCCACTCCTCCTCGTCGACGGCGACCTCCTTGGGGAAGTGTGCGCCTTCGATAGTGCGGAGAAGATCACGCAGTTTGCGTTCGGACGGCGTCAGCTCTCTGCGCAAACCTTTCGCGCGGCGTTTTGTGCGCGTGCGATCCTTTTGGCGAGTTATCACGTTCGGGTCCGGGGACCAGCCGTGGCCAAGCTTGCGCGGGCGAGCATCCTCCCCCCTTGCGGGGGAGGTGTCGCGCGTCAGCGCGACGGAGGGGGGGCGGGCCGACGCATCAGGCGCCTGAGCGTTTGATCGCCCCCCACCCCCTGCCCCCGCCCCGCGAGGCGACGGGGGTTCGTTCAGCGCTTGCTTCAATTCGACGAGTTTCGAAGAGTCGACGTAGTGCGTCGCAATGCCCGCAACCAAACAATCGGCCGCTTTCAGCCGCGCGCCGGTGAGGGCGAGCCACATGCCGACTTGCCCGGGCTTGCGCGGCAGATACC
>JAFEDV010000494.1 GCA_018241475.1 Pseudomonadota bacterium
GCCGGAAAGGCCGCCAAGCAAGCGATCATCGCCGTGGCCAGAAAGCTGCTGCTCGCCCTCAACGCCATGGTTCGCGACAATGCCGCCTACCAAGCCTAGCAATACAGTTGCCGGGTCTCGCGCTACGCGCTCGCCCGGGGGCGTTGATGTTCAAGTGCGCTCAATCGCCTGCGCAGCAGCATCGATCGCCGCGGCAATCGCTTGCGTTTGTTCATCCGTCAGCGGCCCACGCTCCATGCGCAGATGCAGCGCGGTGCGGAAGTTTTGGATCGCACGCATGATTTGCGGCGAACGCCCGCCGACGCTGCGCTCGCGCACGCCTTCGACGTGGGCGTTGATGTGCTCGAGCGTTTCCTTGTTTTTCTCGAGTTCGGCTTTGCCATCGTCGGTGATGGCGTAAAGCTTCTTGCCGCCGTCTTCGGCGGAGAGGCTGACGAAACCCATCTCTTCGAGCATGGTCAGCAGCGGATAGACAACGCCCGGCGACGGCGCGTAGGTGCCGCCGGTGCGCTCTTCGATGGTCTTGATCAGCTCGTAGCCGTAGCTGGATTTCTCGGCGATCAGCGAGAGGATCAGGTAGCGTAGGGCGGCCTGCGCGAAGGTGCGCCGGCCGGCGCCGTGGCGATGGCCGCCCCAGCCGTGCCGGGCGCCGAAACCTCGCCCGAAATGCTCGCCGCGACCCATTCCGCGAGCCCAACGCTCGCGATGTCGATGAAAGTGCATCATATTCTCCGTTAGCACTAAGATATATCGAACTAAGAGATATATCTAAGTTCGATCGTGTCAAGCCCGCCTTGTTTTGATTGACCGCCCGCCCCCGACATTGGCAGGTGCGCGCCTTGAAGGAGACGCCCCCCATGGCCGACGAATGGACATTCCCGAAGGGCCAGCTGATGGCCGGCAAGCGCGGCCTGGTGATGGGCGTCGCCAACGATAAATCCATCGCCTGGGGCATCGCGAGCCAGCTCGCCGCGCAGGGCGCGGAACTGGCCTTCACCTACCAAGGCGAGGCGCTGGAAAAGCGCGTGCGGCCGCTGGTGGAGTCGATCGGCTCGAAGACCATGCTTGAGTGCGATGCGACCGACGACGCGCAACTCGACGCCGTGTTCGAGCAGCTCACCAAGCAATGGGGCAAGCTCGACTTCCTCGTCCACTCCATCGCCTTCTCCGACAAGAACGAACTCAAGGGCTCGTTTATCGAGAACACCACCCGCGAAAACTTCCTGCGCACCATGGACATTTCCGCGTTCTCGTTCGTGGCCGCGGGAAAGCGCGCCGCGAAGCTGATGGGCCGCGGCGGCTCGATGCTGACGCTCACCTATCTGGGCGCCGAGCGCGTGCTGCCCAGCTACAACGTCATGGGCGTGGCGAAAGCGACGCTTGAAGCGTCGATGCGCTACATGGCGCGCGACCTTGGGCCCTCAGGCATTCGCGTCAACGCCATCAGCGCCGGCGCCATGCGCACGCTCGCCATTGCCGGCATTCAGGGCGGGCGCGGCCTCATCTCAACCGGCCGTGAATGGTCGGTGATGAAGGAAGACACCTCGATGGAGGGCATTGGCGGCTGCGCGCTGTGGCTCCTCTCCGATCTTGGCCGCTCGACGACCGGCGAAGTGATCCATGTCGACGCCGGCTTCCACATCGTCGGGGTGCCCGACACCGGCGGCGGCGAATGAATCCTGGCTTCTGGATCGCGATAGGCGTCGCGATCGGCGCCGGCATCGGCGCGGCGATACACAATGTCGGGCTGGGCATAGGTTTGGGAATCGCGATCGGCGCAGCGATTGGCGTCGCCACCCGCCCCAAGCCGCCGCGACGCTAGCTATCGCGTGCATCTATAACAGCCTTGCGCGCAAGCAACGCGAGGCCGACGTGAACTCTTACTTCGAGCCGAAGCACGTCAATGGCGCGGCTCCCGCTTCTTGAGAATCATTGCTCCAGCGATGACTGAGGGGATGGCGCGGGCTTTGTGGGCATTCGCACTGGTCCTCTGCTAATCGGATTCGGCGGCGCTCTCCTGCGCGTCTTTCAGGATCGATTGCGCCATGACGCGATCTTCCTGGCGCACCATCAGCCGCCAGCCGGATTCCATCATCGACGGATCGAAGTCCGAAGTCAGCACGTTGAAGTCCGGCATCAGCGCCTCGATCCCCGCTGCGCGCAACACCGATTGCGCGACCACGCACTCGGAGCGCGAAGCGTAGCGAGCGACGACGACCAAGTCTGGCATGCAAGGGCTGCTAACACGCCAACGCGGCGCGGGTTAAGCGGGCAATACACGCCCGGCGCATCTTTGCCGCCGGGCGCGCTTCGGATAGTCTGGCGCCGTATTGTCGATTTTCCGCGGGGCCCTTGCCGCTCATGCCCACTTATATGGACATACACGACCTGCCCGGCGTGACGCCGGAAGCCGTCGCGAAAGCCCACACAGCCGACACGCTGGTGCAGTCCAAGTATGGCGTCACCTACCACAAGTACTGGATCAATCAGGAGAAGGGCAAAATCTACTGTCTCTGCCATGCGCCGACGGCGGAGGCGGCGGACGCCGTGCATCGCGAAGCGCATGGGCTCTCGGCCGCGCGCATCATGGAGGTTCAGCCCGAGGTGGCCGACGCCTTCATGGGCTCGGCGGAAACCAATCTCGACGGCGCGGTGGTGCTTCCAAGCAGCTCCAGCCACGACCCTGGGACGCGCACCATTTTCTTCACCGACATCGTCGGTTCGACGGCGCTCACGCAGAGGGTCGGGGACGACGGCATCCTCGCCCTGCTGGAGGTGCATGACCGCATCGTGCGCGATGCGCTCACCACCAATCGCGGCACCGAGGTGAAGCACACGGGCGACGGCATCATGGCGTCGTTTGTGTCGGCCGCCTCGGCGGTGCGCTGCGGCATGGAAGTCTTGAAGCAAATCGCCGCCGAGCGCGACGAAAAGGCGCCGCTTCGCGTGCGTGTCGGCATCGCCGCCGGCGAGCCGATCGAGCGCGCCAACGATCTGTTCGGCGCCACGGTGCAGCTTGCTGCCCGCTTGTGTCAGCACGCGGAGCCGGAGCAAATTTTGGTTTCCAACGCGGTTGCTGAACTTTGCGTCGGCAAGATGTTGCCTATGCGCGAAATCGGCCGACTGGCGCTCAAGGGCTTCGACGATCCCGTGCACGCGCATGCAGTGCTGATCAGCTAGGCCGACGGGCTCGCCGGAAAAAAAGCCCGCCGCTTTCGCGACGGGCTTTCTCTTCAGCATTTTGCCGAGCTTATTCGCCGCTGGCTTCGCGGCGCGGGCGATCGCCGCGGTCGCGGCCGCCACGACGCGGACCGCGGTCGCCGCGATCATGCCGTGGGCCGTGATCTTCGGCTTCGGCGCCGAGTTCAGCCGAGAGATCAGCGCCGGTGGCCTGATCGACGACCTTCATCGACAGCCGCGTCTTACCGCGATCGTCGAAGCCCAGGAGCTTCACCTTGACGATATCGCCCTCTTTGACGACATCGCTCGGTCTCTCCACGCGCTCGCGCGCAAGCTGCGACACGTGCACGAGGCCGTCCTTGGCGCCGAAATAGTTCACGAAGGCGCCGAAATCCATGACCTTCACGACCTTGCCTTCGTAGATCTGGCCCACTTCCGGTTCGGAGGTGAGGCCCTTGATCCACTTGATGGCCGCTTCGATCGACTCGGCATTGGCGGACGCCACCTTCACCGTGCCGTCGTCCTCGACATTGATCTTGGCGCCTGTTTTTTCGACGATTTCGCGGATGACCTTGCCGCCGGTGCCGATCACGTCGCGGATCTTGTCGGTCGGAATGGTGATCTGGACGATGCGCGGGGCATTGGCGCCCACGCTTTCGCGCGGCGCGTTCAACGCCTTGTTCATCTCGCCCAGGATGTGCATGCGCCCGGCGTGCGCGCGATCGAGCGCCACCTGCATGATCTCGGTGGTGATGCCGGCGACCTTGATGTCCATCTGCAGCGAGGTGATGCCTTTTTCGGTGCCGGCGACCTTGAAGTCCATGTCGCCGAGATGATCTTCGTCGCCCAAGATATCGGTCAGCACTTCGAAGCCGTAGTCTTCGAGGATGAGGCCCATGGCGACGCCGGCGACTGGCGCCGCAATCGGCACGCCCGCGTCCATCAGCGCCAGCGACGAACCGCAAACCGTCGCCATCGACGAAGAGCCGTTCGACTCGGTGATCTCGGAGACGAGGCGCACCGTGTACGGGAATTGCTCGGCGCTCGGCAGCACCGCCTTCATCGCCCGCCACGCCAACTTGCCGTGCCCGATTTCGCGGCGGCCGGCGCCGCCCATGCGGCCGGTTTCCCCGACGCTGTAGGGCGGAAAATTGTAGTGGAGCATGAAGCGCTCTTTGGTGGTGCCTGAGAGTGCGTCGATGAATTGTTCGTCTTCGGCCGTGCCGAGCGTGGCCACCACGATGGCTTGCGTTTCGCCGCGCGTGAACAGCGCCGAGCCGTGCGTGCGCGGCAGGAAGCCGACTTCCGCCGTGATCGGGCGCACCTTGTCGACCGGGCGGCCGTCGATGCGGCCCTTTTCCTTGACGATGCGGGTGCGGACGATGTCGCTTTCGACCTCCTTGAAGACTTCTTTCAGGACGTTGCCATCGGCGCCATCCACATTGGCTTCGGACTTGCCAAGTTCGGCCTTCGCCTTATCGCGCAGCGCGCCGACAGCGGCGTAACGTTCGTCCTTCTTGGTGATCGTGTAGGCCTTGGCCAGATCGGCGCCGACGAGGTTCTTGATCTTGGCCTTCAGCTCCGAATTGTCCGGCGGGACGAACTCGAACGGCTCTTTGCCGGCCTTCTCGGCCAATTCGATGATCGCGTCGATCACCGGCTGCATGCCCTTGTGCGCGAGATTGAGCGCTGAAAGCATCTGCGCTTCGGAGAGCTCCTTCACTTCCGACTCGACCATCATGATTGCGTTGGCGGTGCCGGCGACCACGAGATCGAGATCGCTGGTTTTCATTTGCTCGATAGTCGGGTTCAGCATGGGCTTGCCGTCGATCCAGCCAACGCGGCTGGCGGCGATCGGGCCCATGAACGGCACACCGGAAATGGTCAGGGCGGCGGAAGCGGCGACCATCGCCAGGATATCGGACTCGTTTTCATTGTCCCAGCTCAACACTGTGACGATGACTTGCACTTCGTTCTTGAAGCCCTCGACAAAGAGCGGACGGATCGGACGGTCGATCAGACGCGACAACAGCGTTTCGCGCTCGGTCGGGCGACCTTCGCGCTTGAAGAAGCCGCCCGGAATGCGTCCCGACGCGAAGTACTTTTCCTGATAGTTGACGGTAAGCGGAAAGAAATCCTGGCCGGGCTTCGGTTCTTTTGCGAACACGACAGTGGCCAGGAGCGCGGTTTCGCCCCAGGTCGCGAACACGGCGCCGTCGGCTTGGCGCGCGACTTTGCCGGTTTCAAGCGTGAGCTTGCGCCCCGCCCAATCGATGGAAACGGATTTGGTGTCGAACATACATCATACTCCAGCCCGTTGAGCCGATGCTCCGGCGGGCGTCATGTGGCGAGCGGCGGATCCGCTGCGCCGATTGCCTCCTTCGCGGATCGAAGGAGGGTCGTTTGTTGTCCTTCTCCCCGTGTGGGAGAAGGCGTCAGCGCGCGGAGCGCGATGACGGATGAGGGGTATCGCCGCGAGGATTGACGCATTCGCGCCAGCACCCCTCACCTGCGCTCGCAAGCGAGCGCTGTCCTCTCCCACAATGGGAGAGGACAATTAGCGGCGCAGATTCAGGCGTTCGATGAGCGCGTTGTAGCGCTTCTCGTCGTGCGCCTTCAGATAGTCGAGCAACCGGCGGCGCTGGCTGACCATCTTCAGGAGGCCTTGCCGCGAGTGGTTGTCCTTCTTGTGCGTCTTGAAATGCTCGGTGAGGTTGGCGATCCGCTCCGAAAGGATGGCGACTTGCACTTCCGGCGATCCCGTATCGCTCTTGTTTTGAGCATTCTCTTTGATGAGCGCGCTCTTGCGCTCTGCTGAAATCGACATCGGACTCCTCTATTACTCTGCGATGTGGAACACGCGCGTCGGCTTGAATTGGCCGGCGCGCACGTCGCCCAGGGCAACCGCCTTGCCTTGAAACAAGGCCAACGCCGCGCGGGATGCGTCCTGCCCGGCGATGATGCGGTCGCGGAATTTCGGCTTCAGCGTCTCCACCACGTGGGGAAGAAGCACAATCGGCCGGCCCTGTCTGAGCTTGAACGCGTCCCCCTCGTTGATGGCCAGTGCCGGGATGTCGTCCAGCGCGGTCTCTACGGGGTTCAGTCGTTCTGACGCGGCGCCCTTCTGACCCAAAACCTGCAAATCGTCCAGTCTGACGCTCTGGGATTCCTGGAAAGGCCCCACCGCGGTCCGCCGCAACCGCCAAACATGGCCTTCCGCGCCCAGAGCGGCGGCCAGATCGCGCACTAGCGCGCGGATATAAAAGCCCTTTCCACACCGCACACGGATGCTGGTCAGGTCCAGACCATCGGCACCCACAACCTCGGCCTCGTAAACCACGACCCGGCGCGGCATCAGCTCCACCTCTTCGCCGGCGCGGGCGAGGTCGTAAGCCCGCTCGCCGTCGATCTTCACCGCGCTGAACTGCGGCGGGACCTGCTCGATTTCGCCGACAAAACCCGCGAGAGCCTTCTCCACCTCCTCGCGGCGTGGGCGAACGTCGCTTTGCGAGGTCGGCTCGCCTTCACGGTCTTGGGTTGCGGTCGAGACGCCCCAGCGGATGGTGAAGACATATTCCTTCTCCGCCTCCATCAGCCAGGGCACTGTCTTGGTCGCCTCGCCGAGTGCGATCGGCAGCACCCCGGACGCGAGCGGATCGAGCGTGCCCGAATGGCCTGCCTTCTGGGCGTTGAAAATGCGGCGGACCGCGGAGACAGCCTGCGTCGAGGTAAGGTCCTCGGCTTTGTCGAGCACAACCCAGCCCGAAACATCCTCGCCCTTCTTGCGCCGGCTCATTCCGCCTCTCCGCGCTTCAGATCGCGCGCCACTTCCGGGCTGGCGAGCAGTTCGTCGATGTGACGGGCCTCGTCATAAGATTGGTCCGCGACAAAATGCAGTTGCGGCGTGAAGCGCAGGTCGACTTCATGCCCGAGCCGCCCACGCAGGAACGAGGCGCAGCGCGTCAGTCCGTTGGCGATGGCTTGCGGATCGCCGGGGCCCAGGGCCGACACGAAAGCGGTCATGTGCTTCAGGTCGGGTGAGGCGCGTACTTCGCCAACGGTGATCGACGCGCCTCGCAGATCGGGATCGCGCAAATCCTCGCGCGCGATGATGTTGACGAGCGCGTGCCGCACCAGCTCCGCCGCGCGGAGCTGGCGTTGCGATGGTGCGCCGCTCTGCGGCTTTCTCTTCATCTCATTGCGCCGTGAACGAGAATGACCGGCAATACTGCGGGTCCTGGCCCGACCCGGGACCGCGATCGCCTTTGAACGCCGCGATCTTGAACACCCAGCGTCCGCTCGCGTCGACAAATTCGCTAACCGCCATGAAGCGCGTGCGATCCGCCCCGCAGAGGCCGCCCAGCGGCGCGCTGCGCGCCACGGTTTCGTCCAGCACGCGATAGAGGTAGGCGTCGACCCGCGGGTCGCCGCCCAGCACCGCTGCGAAGCTTTGTCCGCCGACGTCGGAACGGCGATCGGCGGCTACTTGCTCATATGCCTGCGCCCGCACGGTCACGCCCGTCGCGAACGCGAAGATGAGCGGCCCGCCGCGCTGATGCTCCATGCTGACTCGCAGATTGCCGGTGACATTGCGGGTGATGTCATTGACTGCTCGCCAAGAAGAGCGCGCCACAGCCGGCTCCTCTTCGGGAACTTGATCCACCGGCCGCGTTTCCGGCGCAACGATGGTCTCCGAGTGCGGAGTCGTGTTGGCGTCGTTGTGGTTTCGCCGCCCGCAACCGCCCGCGCACAGCGCGAGACCAATCGTCAGAGCTAGAGCAACACTGCGCATGCGACCCGCCTCAGAGCGTGCGTTGCACCACTTCAACGTTGAAGCACTCGATCACGTCGCCCTGCTTGATGTCCTGGAACGGACCGAAGCTCATGCCGCATTCCTGGCCGCCGACGACCTCGTTGACCTCATCCTTGAAGCGCTCCAGCGTCGTCAACACGCCCATTTCCTGGATGACGACGTTGTCGCGCAGGATGCGCACCTTGGCGCCCTTGCGTACGACGCCCTCGGTCACGCGGCAGCCTGCAACCTTGCCGACCTTGGAAATGTTGAACACCTCCAGCACTTCGGCATTGCCGAGGAAGGTTTCGCGGTTGATCGGCGCGAGCATTCCCGACATCACGCCTTTGATGTCGTCGATCAGATTGTAGATGATCGCGTAATATCGGATTTCGACGCCCTCGCGCTCGGCCAGGTCGCGCGCCTCCTTCGAGGCGCGAACATTGAAGCCGATGATCGAGGCGCCCGACGTTTTCGCCAGCTGCACGTCGGATTCGTTGATGCCCCCGACGCCGGAATGGACGACGCGCGCGCGCACTTCCTCGGTGCCGAGCTTGTCGAGCGAGCTCGCGATGGCTTCGGCGGAGCCTTGCACGTCGGCTTTGATCAGGATTGGCAGCTCTGACGAACTCGCGTCCTTGATCTTCGCCATCATCTGTTCGAGCGAGTTGCCGCGCACCGCCCCGACCGCGGCGCGCTCACGACGCTTGCGCTGGCGATAATCGGCGACTTCGCGGGCGCGGTTTTCGTTGTCGACGACTTGCAGCACGTCGCCCGGCTCCGGCACGCCCTCGAGGCCCATGACCTCGACTGGCTCAGAGGGCCCGGCCGCCGGCACCATCTGCCCGCGCTCGTTGGCGAGCGCGCGCACGCGGCCCCAGGTCGCGCCAACCACGACAATATCGCCCCGCTTCAGCGTGCCCTTCTGCACCAAGACGGTCGCGACCGTGCCGCGGCCGCGGTCGAGCTTCGATTCCACGACAGAGCCTTCGGCGGCGCGATCCGGGTTGGCCTTGAGGTCGAGCACTTCCGCTTGCAGCAGGATTGCTTCGGTCAGCTTGTCCAGGCCGATCTTCTGCGTCGCCGACACTTCCACGTATTGAACGTCGCCGCCGAACTTTTCGGCGACGATCTCGTGTTGAAGCAATTCCTGCAGGACCCGGTCGGGATTGGCGCCCTGCTTGTCGATCTTGTTCACCGCCACGATGATCGGCACGCTGGCCGCCTTCGCATGGCTGATGGCTTCAACCGTTTGCGGCATGACGCCGTCATCGGCCGCGACCACCAGCACGACGATGTCCGTCACCTGCGCGCCGCGCGCGCGCATGGCCGAGAACGCCGCGTGGCCCGGCGTATCCAGGAAGGTGATGCGCTGGCCGCCTTTCAGGCGGACCTGATAGGCGCCGATGTGCTGCGTGATTCCGCCCGCTTCGCCGGCGGCGACATCGGTTTGCCGCAACGCATCGAGCAGCGATGTCTTGCCGTGGTCGACGTGGCCCATGATGGTCACGACCGGCGGGCGCGGCTGCACGTTTTCGTCGGTATCGACTTCGCCTTCGAGGCCCTCCTCGACATCCGACTCGGCAACGCGTTTGACGACGTGACCGTACTCGGTCGCGATCAGCTCGGCGGTGTCCGCGTCGAGCATGTCGGCCGGCTTCATCATCTGGCCTTGGCGCATCATGAACTTGATGATGTCGGCCACGCGAATGGCCATGCGGTTGGCGAGATCCTGGATCGAGATTGTTTCCGGAATCGTCACTTCGCGCTTGATCTGCTCGCGCTCGCCGCCGCCCGACAGCCTGGCGCGGCGTTCCTTCTCCTTCTGCTGCGCACGCCTATAGGCCGCCAGCGAACGGACGCGATCATCGTCACCGGCCACTTCGCGCTCGACCATATCGAGCGTCAGCCGGCCCTCGCGGCGCTTCGGTTCGCCTTTCTTTGTCGGCTTAACAGGCGCCGGCGCCAGTGGACGCCGTGCGGACTTGATGCGGCCGCCCAGTTCGTCAAGTAGCGCCGGACCTTCCTCCTTGGCCGGCGTCGGTGCTTGCGGC